>NZ_OZ012604.1:0-143629 GCF_963942435.1 Shinella sp. WSD5-1 | reverse complement strand
TTCTACCTAATGGAAAACCTTTGTACGGGATAATAATTTGAGGGCACCGTATTGAATGTCTCTTCGTTTTCGCGTAAGCAGGATACGCTGTGCCGTGGAAATCAGCGCTTTAGAGGCAAAAAACGCGGGAGGTTTGCTGGGCCTTCCGCGTTTCCCTTTTCTAGGTTGCTCCCATTATTTTCAATGAGCGACACCAAGGCAAATCGAGCTGTTGCGGCTTTGCAACATGGCTGAAATTTAGATTTGTCTACTTGCATCAATAGCGAAATTATCCGGGTTTGTGGGTGTTGTTGCTCAATAAACCCCGAGGGCGAGTTGACTTTCCAAGATAATCTTGGCATGCACGTCAACATGCGGCTTCGCTGCATAAACCCAGCAATTGAACGACTTTTTAAGAGGGAGCCTCTAAAATGGCGATTATTACAGGCACGACTGCCAACGAAACGCTCACTGGCGACAGCGGCTTTGACTGGATTTCTGGTCTTGGTGGCGACGACGTTATCGTCGGTGGTGACGGCGGAGACCTGCTCGAAGGTGGCACGGGTAACGACTCCATCTGGGCTGGCGCCGGTGACCAGGGCAACGACACGATCGACGGCGGCGCAGGCGATGATGTCATCGGCGGCGGTGCTGGCGACGATTATATCCTTGGCGGCTCGGGCGCTGACGTCGTATATGGCGGCGCGGGCGACGACCTCATCTACCTCGGCTCGCGCACGCTTGTTGGCGCAGACACCGTAACGGGCACCGCTAACGACGACACGAGCAGCAACGTAGCTTGGGCTGGCGCTGGCGACGACGAAGTCTATGGCGGCGCTGGTAACGACATCATCGGCGGTGGCGCTGGTGAGGATACCGTTAATGCCGGCTTCGGCAATGACGTTATCTATGGCGGCACGGGCATTGATATTCTTAACGGCGATGCCGGTAACGACACCATCTTTGGCGGTACGGGCAACGACATCATCAACGGTGGTGACGGCGACGACCAGATCTGGGGTGGTATCGGTAACGACGCCCTGACGGGTGGTGCCGGTAACGATCTCTTCGGCTTCATTGCCGGTGCTGGCAGCGACACCATCACTGACTTTGAAGGCGTTGATGGCCTTGGCCTCGCACGCGACGTTCTTGATCTCTCCGCATTTAACCTTGCTGGTGAAGTTCAGGACCTCAAGAATGCTCTCGTAATCACGCAGGTTGGTGCAAACGTCGAGATCGACCTCTCCTCCAGCGAGACGCTCACGCTGCAGAACGTTCTGCTGGCTGATCTGACCGACGCAAACGTTCTTCTCTAATCGTTGACGATTAGTTGGAATTGAGGGAGGGGAGCCACTGCTCCCCTCTTTTTTGTTGGATTCAAGTTTCCTGAATTAAAGCCTTGCATTATGCACGATGCTGCATCGCCGCACTTAAGCGGATTTGGCAGGACTTGCCCAGGGCATGGAAGCCTGAAGGATTAACCGCATGAATATCGTAGAGACTTATAGGGCGGAGAAGCGCGCGGCTTGGCGTGCCATGCTGGGGGTAGCGGTAATCTCCATCATTTCCAGCTTTTGTCTCCTAGCGTTACCGCTTTATCTCTTCCAAGTATATGATCGGGTATTGGCGTCACGCAGTATAGAAACGCTAATCGCTATTACTATTATAGCCTGTGTCGTTCTTATCGCGTACGGTTTGCTTGATACATTGCGACATGTCCTGCTGTCGCGTATAGGCGTACGCTTTGAAGCACGTGTCTCTGGCTTATTTCTAGCTGGTGAGCTAACTTTGCCGCGAGGTGCTTCTGCGTCAAGCATCTATCAGCTGGCCGAAATTCGAAAATTAATTGGTTCGTCGGTCTTTCCGAATCTCTTTGACCTGCCGGTCATGTTTTTGTTCCTGTTGCTTGTATTTTTCATTCATCCTCTTTTGGGAGGCATTGTCTTTGCTGGTATAATTCTGCTTCTAGCGGTGGCAGCCCTCGGCGAAGTGCTAACGGGTGAAAGTGTTAAAGACACAGAGGATGCGGCGGCTGCAGCGCGCAAGACGTTCGAAAGCCATTTGCGTCAACACGAACTCATTAGGGCACTCGGCCTTTATCCCCAAACAGTTGCCCATTGGGGGCGTGCTCAAGCGAAGCATCTCACGGAGCTACTGAGACTGCTTGCTCGGACAAGTGCGCTTTCATCCACATCCAAAATGGTGCGCCAGCTGCTTCAAATTGCTATGATCGGCGGTGGCGCAGTCCTTGTTCTGTCTGATCACGTCACGGCAGGCATCATTTTTGCAACATCGATAGTTGCATCGAGGGCTCTAGCTCCGGTTGAAGCGATTGTCGGCGGTTGGCGCCAGCTGAAACAGGGAAGTCTGGCCCTTAAGAAGTTAGATGCCCGTGTCGAGGCCTTTGCCTTTAGTGAGCGACAGACACCTCTGCCACGCCCACAAAAACGCCTCGTTGCGGATCGCGTAATCTATGTTCCGGTTCCAGGCCGCCCCCCAATCCTCAAGAGCATCACGGGCGCGATAGATATAGGACAGAACGTCGCTATTGTCGGGCCGAGCGGTGCAGGAAAATCGACATTCGCGCGTATTCTAATCGGCTTTCTTGAACCAACAGGGGGCCAGGTTCTGTTGGATGGTCAAGATCTTCGGGCCTGGGACCCGGTCACCCGTGGTATCCACATGGGGTACCTGCCGCAACAGGTCGGCTTTTTCGAAGGCACAGTGCGCGAGAATATTGCCCGCATGCGTGTTGATGACCCACCAGAACTCGCCGTTGAAGCGGCTCGTTTTATCGGGATTCATGACATGATCATGCGCTTCCCGGAAGGTTATGACACCGTTATCTCAGAGAATGGTTTCCAGCCCTCAGGAGGGCAGAAGCAACTGCTGGGCCTTGCGCGTGCCTATTATGGTGGTCCAGCTTTTGTGGTTCTTGATGAACCAAATGCGAGCCTCGACTCTGACGGTGAGCAGATTCTATTCCGTACGCTGAAGCGGGCCTCGGCCGCCGGTATTGCCTCTATTGTTGTTACCCAACGCCTATCGCTCCTTAATCATGTCGATAAGGTTCTAGTGCTGAAGGGTGGCCAAGTTGAAGCCTACGGTAATCCGGCCGACGTGATGCCGGGCAAGCTCGTCCGCGTGCCGAACAAGGCATCCTGATTGGGAAGAATTCGATGTCGAATGAACAATCTGTATTTCGTACGGATGACGAACGACCAACCGCGCCCCCATTGACGGGTCTGCAGCTCGATGCGTTACAAAATTGGAGCAATGCAGTTCCCACTAGTGGTCGCAGTCCAATGCTGCTAGCTGCTTTGCTACTTGTCGCCCTCTTTGGATTTGGTGGCGCTTGGGCAGCAACCGCCAAGCTCGGTGGTGCCTTGATTGCGAACGGCCGTGTCATTGCAGAGGGCAACAACCGTGTCGTCCAGCATCTCGAAGGTGGAATTATCGAGGCTATCCGCGTCAATGAGGGGGACAGTGTCCGGCGCGGGGATGTGATCATGCAGCTGGATGAGACGGCAAACCGTTCCCAGCGCGATAGGATGTATATTGAACGAGCACTTGCGACTATCGAGTTGGAGCGGTGGCGCGCAGAGCGAGATGATCTGGCAGAGAACTTCTCTGTTTCGCAGGAGAAGCTAGCGCCTGTTGCTGACAATCCACGAGTTATTGAAGCATATGAGAGTCAGATTTCGGAGTTCCAGAGTACGCGTCAAGCACTGCGCCAGGAGTTGCTGGTACTAGACGGTAAAATTGCGAATGAGGAGGAAGACCTCGTCTCCTTGAAAGATCAGGTAATAGCTTTGGACGCCCAAAGGGAGCTTATTGCCAAGGAAGAGACGGATCTTGCAGATCTACTTGCAAAAGGGCTCACTCAGCGAACGCGAGTACTCGCCTTGCAACGGGAGGCCGCCCGGCTTGATGGTCAAAAATCGACTGTCCAAGCGACGATTCAGAAATCTCACCATAATATTCGCTCCTTCAACGACGAGAAGCAGCGATTGATAGCGGTACATGCTGCGCAGACCAGCCAAAAAATCACTGAATTACAGCAAAGATTAAATCAAACGGCAGACGTCATCACCCGGCTCGACGATCGTCTGAGACGAGCCGATATTACGGCTCCGGTCGACGGCACAGTGCTTAGTATGCCGTTTAAATCGATAGGTGCTGTGGTTAAACCGGGCGATAAAATTGCCGATATTCTGCCTAGTGATGCATCGCTCCTGTTCGATGTGCCAATTCTACCGCAGGACATCACTAAGATTTTCGTGGATCAAAGCGTTGAAATTATCTTCCCCAGCGATCAGGTCACCGTGACGCCGCCGCTGAAAGGTAAAGTTGTTTATATTTCGGCAGATACTATGGCTTTGCCGTCGGACCCGCGTGTTTCATTTTATTATGCCCATGTCCGCATGGAAGGCGATCATCACGGCCGCAACATTCTGCCTGGAAATGTCGCCGAGTTGTTCTTTCAAACTGAAGCAAGGACACTCCTTCAACATTTGGCTGATCCAATCACTCGCTTCGCACTGAGGACGTACAAGGACTGACAGCGAAGGCAGACAAGTTCCGGCCGAAGGTTTTCATCGGCTGAGCCTTGTTATTAATGGCTTCGCAGGCGAGATTTTGAGAGAGCTAAATGCGCATCCTGTTCGTTCATAACAATTTTCCCGGTCAGTACGCTCGTATCGTGCGGTACCTGAAGGGGCGGCGGGATATTGAGATGCTTTCCGGATCCCTTGCCTCTAACACTCAGACGGCGCCAATCAAGCGCGTAGGATATACGCCGCATCGCGAGGCACGCAAGGATATTCATCCAGCCCTGAGTTACACGGAAACTTCGGTTATTCGTGGACAAGCTGTCTATACCGCGTTCATGCCAGTTAAGAAGAAGGGCTGGAAACCCGATATCATCTTAGCTCATTCCGGGTTTGGGGATGGGCTTTTCTTGAAGGACCTTTGGCCGCAAGCAAAATACATGCCATACTTTGAGTGGTATTATCATGCTTACGGTTCAGATTCTTCTTTTCTTGATCATGGTGCACCCAAAAGGCCCGAGGCGGAGTTGATGATCCGCATGAAGAATACGGCCATCTTGCATGATTTAGCTGCAATGGATTGGGGCCAATGCCCAACTGAATATCAGAAAAGCCAGTTTCCGTCGCAATTTCGGGAACGCATCTCCGTTTTACATGATGGGGTAGACACGGATTATTTCTCACCGAACGACGCGGCAACGTTCTCTGTCGGCGAACGTGAGTTTCGAAAGGGCGATCCTGTCATCACTTACATCGCGCGCGGGATGGAGCCCTACCGCGGCTTTCCTCAGTTTATGGAGGCCGTGGCAAGTCTTCAAAAGCGTCAGCCCGAAGCCCATGTCATCATCATAGGCGATGACCGGGTCGCCTATGGCGCTAAGCGCTCTGATGGAAAGTCTTACAAGGAATGGGCGCTGGAAAACCTTTCTCTCGATGAAAGTCGCATACATTTCATCGGCCGTCAGCCTTTGCGCGTACTGCGTGACGTCTTGCGCATCTCGGCTGCTCATGTCTACCTGACCGTGCCCTTCGTACTCTCTTGGTCGATGATGGAAGCGATGAGCACCGGTGCCCTCATCGTTGGTTCGGATACGGATCCTGTGCGCGAGGTCATAATGGATGGTGAGAATGGCATTCTCGTTCCATTCTTCGAGCCGGAGGCGCTCGCCGCGAGGCTTACTGACATACTTGGGGATCAAGAACGCTATGTGCCGATGAGGCAAAAAGCACGAGACCTCGTGTTAGAACGTTACGACATGAAGAGCATTACAAAGCGATATTTTAACCTGATTGAGCGAGTGGCAAAGGGGCAAATGTCCGCGGCATAGAACAAAATTCGCATTTTTGGGAAAGGACATGCAAGAAGTGGAGTTGGCGGCATGAAGAGAATCAAGATCATTAAGAGGTTCGACGGTCCTCTTCATTTCTCAGCCTCCGCTCTAGACAAGGAGGCGCGGCTTTACTTCCACATCGTCAATAGCTTGGCTGATGACGTTCTCTTCCATGTGGAATTCGACAAGGAGGCAGGTCAGCTCTCCGTCAAGGACCGCTATGCAGGTGCCTGGAGCAAGCCGCAGATGTATGACTTTCCCTTCAAGGGGCAGGCGATTAAAGGAAAGCTTCTCCTCAAGGATCATACTTTCATTCTGGAACTGAAAGACTTCCGCCTTGAATTTCCCTGCAAGGTCTTTCCAAAATCAATTGTTTGGAGCGTCTATAGCAACTTCCGCTACACGACGATCGGCGACGACGAACCGATTACGGAAGCACTCTCAAGGCGCTGGCGTTTCTTCCCGGAATATCGTTTTCGCATGGGGCTCGGCTCGCGGCTGCGGGCGCTTGGAGAGGCGGAGGCACTCAAGCCAGGACTATCAGGTATTTACCTGTGGGATGGGAACGAGCATACCTTCGCCCGTCTGGTTGAGAAGGTTCTTCCCCATCTGGATGAGCTGCTCGTCGTCGTCCACAATTCGAGCCTCTTTCGGCACAGCTTCTTCGTCGGCTTACAAAGCACCTATTTTAATATCCGCACCACGGTTGTCGAAATGACCGTCAAGAGCGACGGAACCTTGAGCAAGCTCAAAGGCGCACTGTTCATGAACAGGGTCCTTTCCGAAGTCCGGCATCGCAATGTTATCTTTCTCGATTTGCAGACGAATTCGGATCGACTTGCCTCCGTTATCCGCGACAAGAGGTTACGCAGCCGGACGGACGACTTCCTTCTGCTCGACGATGCGCAGCAGGGGGATTTGCAGGCCTTCTCAATCGGAAAGCAGACGTATTTCGTCGAGGTCGATGGAAAGCTGCGTCTGTCGCCGGAGGATATCGCCGGCCGTCACCCGCTCCTTGCCCCGGCAGCCACGCCAAAGGCGGGCCTCGCATGGGATATTGACAGCGTGCGGCTTTCGGATGCCCCGATTCTGCTTCGCGATCATAAGAGGATCACCCACATCCCGCGGCGCGGCAAATTGGCCGTCCTCGTCGTTAGCTGCAAGAAGAACCGGCATAAACAGCAGGCCATACGCGATACCTGGGCCAGGGATGCGTGTATTGCCAATATCGATGTCTACTTCATTGAGGGGCATCCGGAGCAATCCGAAGCGGTGCTCGTCGAAGACCGGCTGATCCTGCCGGTTCCCGACACTTACGAATATCTGTCGCACAAAATCTGGCACGGCGTTTCCGCCGCCTTGCGCATTATCGACGCAGACCACTATTTCAAGCTCGACGACGATTGCATGCTCAACGTGCAAAAGCTTCTGGAATTCGCCTACGAGAAATTCGATTATATCGGCAGCGACATCAATCTGGGCAGCCGTACGGCTTTCGACTGGCACAGCTCTGCGGTCTTTAACAAACAGCTTGCTGGCCTCATCTTCGAAATCGATCCTAAGCAGACTTGGTATGATGGACAGGGCGGCTACTTCCTGAGTCAGAAGGCGGCACATCTCATTGCGTCGACGCCGCTCCCAAAGTATCAGCACATCCTAGAAGATTATGCGACCGGCCGGGTCATGAGCGCCAACGGCCTGGAAGCCACATCCCTGAATTCGAAATTCCTCTCAATCAGGGAAATCTATATCAAAGACGACCGGGACTACGAGGGCGCGGTCATCAGTGACGTGTCCAGCGTTGAAAGGACCTTTGAACTCTATGAAGTCATTTCGAAGCTTAATCAGCAAACTCTCGACGCCAAGAATCGCTGGCGCTTCGAATTCCCCGAAGAAGGCTCCAAGTAAGCGCGATTCCTATCGCTACGTCTTCATCTTCACCTACGGTCGCTCGGGCTCGACCTTGCTGATGGGCTATCTCAACAGCCTGCCGGGTTTCTGCATTCGCGGGGAAAACTATAATGCGCTCGCGCATCTATGCAGCTTTTATCGGTCCGCCAAGGAGACGAAGGGGCAGGTTGCCAAGAAATCCATGCTGGCGGTTCATCCTTGGTATGGCGCCGACCTGATCCAACCTGATGCGATGCGTGATGCGTTGCGCAAGGTTTTTGTCGAATCCATTCTTAATCCGCCGTCGGATGCGAAGGTTGTCGGATGCAAGGAAATCCGTATCAACTGGAATGAAATCAAGGATTTCGACGCGTTCCTGTCCGACGTGGCGGAAATATTTGGGGACGTGAAGATCATCTTCAACCACCGTGACATACTCGCAACGTCTAGAAGCAGCTGGTGGAAAGACACCGCTCACTCCTATGCCACGATCCGCAGCATGGACCAACGGCTGCGCGATAATGCTTTTGCTGCGGCGCCAAATGCATTTCATGTCGAGTATGAAGAACTCGTTAAAGGACCTGAGCACGCACGCAAGCTGACGGAGTTCCTGGGCATTCCGTTCGATGACAAAACCTATAGGAAGGTCATGGATACTCGTCACTCCTATTGAACAGGAATCTTGGCGCCGGTATGTCTACACTCGTCTATCATCTTTCCTGCATCTCGCAGTAGACGTCGCTCGGTATAGTGGCGTGCTTATTCGGTGGCTAGAACCGGTAATGTGTTCGATCATGAGCCTCCGAGCATCAGCGTTGCCAATTTTTAAACCAGAACAAGCAGGCCAGAAAATAACCCATGCGGTTGCAGCTCAATGATCCTGAGCTAGAATGCACCCACCATTCTCGCTTTTAAGCCCGTTCGTCGCCGGCAAGTGAAAGAGTCGAGGCCACTTTGTATACGCAACCCATCGCATATCACGCGGCCAATACGCCCGAGCGGGTGGCAATAGAGACCTCATCGGGACCCATAACCTACCGGCAATTTGAAGATGATATAAACAAGGTCGCGAATGGGTTAAGCGGACGCCTTCCAGTCGGCAAGGTGGCTGCCGTGAGCTATGGTCATGCTTACGCCTGCTGGTTGATTACACTTGCGCTAGCACGCCTAGGGTGTTGCACATTATCATTGGCGCTGAAAGGAAAACAGGTCGGTCCTATGCCTGGCGTTTCCTTTGTCGTGAGCGATGATGAGGCCGGATGCATTGCAGGTGCCGGCAAAGTCTGGCTTCCACCTGAGGGTATTCAAGACCTATGCGATAGAGGAGATTCGACACCTGTTGTTGGCAAAATGACCTCTGAAGAGGGTGCGCGGATTTCCTTTTCGTCGGGAACGACGGGCCAGCAGAAGCGTGTGGTGATGTCGCAGGGGACGATCGTCTCACGAATGAAAAGCGGCATCTTTGGCTCGGCCATGCGCGCGGACCAGCGGGTCTATTGCTATTTGCCGAAGGGTACGTTCGGCGGCTTCGGCGTGCCGGTTCGCACATGGTATATGGGCGGCAGTGTTCTGTTGAGCAAACCTTCGTTCGCTTCGCTGGATCGGGAAAAGGTGCTCACCGTCGTCACGACCCCGGCCGATCTGCATGCGGCCGTTCTGCAATTGCCGCCGAACCATGTGCCATTTGAGAATCTCACGATAGTGGTTGGTGGCGCTGCACTTTCTTCTGAGGTAGCGCGCCATGCCAAAGCGCGCCTGACCAGAAATATCGTCCTGACCTATGGTTCGACTGAGACGACAACCGTTGCTATGGCCGGCATAGATCAGAAGGAACAACATCCGGGTTTGACCGGGTTCGTGCTTCCCTGGATCCGGGTCGAGATTGTGGACGATGACGCAAACGCGGTACCAATCGGATCGGAAGGTTATGTCCGTATCCAGTGCGACGGCATGGTCTCGTCCTATCTCGGCGACGAGGCAGCAACGAGGCGCGCCTTTAGGCAGGGCTGGTTTTATCCCGGCGATCGCGGGCGCTTGGATGAACAGCAGGGCCTTTATATTTCCGGTCGGGCCGACAGCACGATCAACATCAATGGACAGAAGATATCTGCGGAGCAGATGGAAGTCAGCATCGGCCAGTTGTCCGGCGTTACCGATGTGGCCGTCACAACCTCAGCCGTGACGTTCGGGAGTTTGACGGTGGTCATTCTCGTTGTCACGGGAGAAGGATATAGCGAGAAGCGCGTCCGCCAGGCGGTGGAAGAAGAGTTCAAGCTGCGCAACTACGCGCTCCAGGTAGCCCGCAAGATCCCGCGCAACGAACTCGGCAAGATCGAGAGGCATAAACTCGCTCATCTCATAGATGCGCGTCGGCTCCCTTCTGCGAGGGTTCCGGCCTATAGGAACCTTCGCAGGGGAAAATGAGGGTCTATTCAAGGCTGAAGCCCAGGTCCTTGATGCATTTCTCCGCACCCGGATGGAAACGCGCGGGTGCATTTGCCTGTTTCTGCCATTCCAGCTTGACGCCCCTGGCTGCAGGATGGATCGCGGAGAACTCGTCCAGATGACCCAGCAGTGCTGCGCAAACCGTTTGCGCGTCGGCATCGGACATTTCCGAGCTGACAAGCAGGAGATTCCAGACACCCAGCGTTTCGACCGGCGCAGAAATATCGTCGCCATAGGCGCCAGCCGGGACGATCTGCTTGCTGTAGAGCCCCTTGCCATGGGTCTCGTTGAGCTTTGTGGCCAGTTCCGCGGTGGGAATGATGGTCAGGTCGATCCCCGGCGCCGCCGCCAAATCGGCGATTGCCGCAGCAGGTACGCCGCCCGAAAACACGACTGCATCGACCTTTCCGTCACGAAGTGCATTGACCGCATCATTGGTGGCAAGCGTGGCGCGCTGTATGTCCGTGTTCGGATCCAGTCCGGCAGCCGTCAGGATACGGTTGGATAGGACCTCGAAGCCGCTGCCCGGCGTTCCAGTGGCAACCCGCTTCCCCTTGAGGTCGGAAACCTGCGCGACACCTGAGGACTTCATGGTAATGATCTGCACGATATTCGGATACAGGGCGGCGAGTGTCGTGATCTTGGCGGGAGCATCCTTAAAGGGGCCCATCCCGCTGACAGCCTGCTGTACGATATCGGCGCTGGCAAAGCCGAGATAGCTGCTGTCGTCACCCACCAGCTTGACGTTATCGACCGAGCCGCTCGTCGCTTCGGCAGTCGCCTGAGCCTTGTCGACGTATTTGGTGATCAGATTGGCGACGCCCCCTCCCAACGGATAATAGACGCCTCCTGTCGGTCCCGATGCCACTGAGAAGAATTTGCCTTCCGCCATTGCCTGTGTGTGCAAAGCGAAGCCTGAGAAGACTGCGATCAGGCCGATTGCGAGCGTTTTTCTCATATGTCCCCCTAGGGATCCTTACCAGTGATCATTCTGCCGCGGATACGGTGGTTGGCATAGTTCAGGACAAGCGTTGTCGACATCAGCAGAAAGCCAAGTATTTCAATACTTGTCGAGGTCAGATCGATTCTGAAAGCCAGCGTCGCCGGAAACATAAGGAGGAGGCCGGCCATCAGCAAGCAGAAACGCTCTATCCCATAGAAAGGGGCAAAGGCGCGTGGGCAAAGGGAGAGGACCAGGGCCACATTCCCTAGAAAATAGATCAGGATAGAAGAGATGGTGGCCCAGAAAGGGGAGCCGCCGGTAAGGAGCAATGAACGGCCTGCGGGCTCCAGGATGAAGACAAAGGGCAGCACGAACATCGGCGCGGTAAAGCGCCATGCCTGCAACGTCGTTCGCAGCGGGCTTGCACCGGTAATGGCTGCCGCCGCGAAAGGAGCCAAGGCTGTGGGCGGCGAAACTTCCGACAGTACCGCAAGATAGAAGATGAACATATGCGCCGCGACGGGTGCCACCCCCAGGGCGACAAGCGCTGGCGCGACGACGATGGCGCAGATGATATACGAGCCGGTGATTGGTACAGCTAGCCCCACTGTCCACACTGCCAGTGCGGCCAGAAGCGAAGCTAGCAGCAAGTCATTGCCAGCCAGATGAATGACGATGCCACTAAGTTTAAGCCCTAGGCCGGTCAGTGTTATCACGCCAACGATGAGACCGGCACAGGCACAAATCGCCGCCACTGGAACGACGCTCACGACGCCGTCGTGCAATGCACGCAGGATGTCGGATGGCCTCGCCCCGTTCCGTGACCTGAATATCCATAACAGGATTGCCGTCGCGATCGAGAAGACGACCGCAGTTTCGGGTGAAAAACCAGCTGCCAGAAAAACCAGGATAGAGCCGGCTGCCGAAAGATGAGAGGCGGCCTCCAGAGCGCCCACGCGCGGCAAAGGACTCGTTATGGCTTCTGCGTTCATGGAAGGCGCATTGAATTCCGCAACAAGGTAGAGGGACAAATAATACAATACGGTCGGTATAAGCACCATCTGCAGCACTTCCACGTAAGAAATTGCCAGCATTTCTGCTAGCAGGAAAGCTGCCGATCCCAATACGGGAGGCGATATCACCGCACCCAAGCCTGCAGCGGCGAGGAGGCCGCCGGACTGGCTGGCACTGTAGCCGCGGCGGGCGAGCAGGGGATGCCCGACATTGCCTACCATGACCGTTGTTGCGACTGCCGAGCCTGAGGGCCCCCCCAGCAGAAAAGAGGAGAGAACGACCGTGCCGACTGCACTGTGACGGGACGAGCCGAAGGCACGCCCAGACAGCCGTACGAAAACTTCTGCGGCTCCTGATCGGGCGAGCACAGCACCATAGATCGTAAAAAGGACAATCAAGGTTGCAGAAACGGCGACTGGTGCACCAAACAATCCCTCGCTGCTTATGAAGAGATGGCCGACGAGGCGGTTCAGATCATATCCACGATGTGCCCAGGGTTCAGGCAAAAAGCGACCAAATAGAGCGTAGAGGATGAAAGCAAGGCATATGATCGGCATGGCCCATCCCGTCGTACGCCGGGTGGCCTCGAGCACGAGCGTGATCGTGACGATGCCAATCCATAGTGCAAAAGGCTGGGGGTGGGTGATCTGCGAGAGGAATTCATTGCCGTTGGTGACGGTGACAGCGAAGGTTAGCGCACAGGCGAGCGCCAGGCTGTAGCCAGTAAATTTTGCAGCCGTGGTTCGATCGCGGGCAGCCGCCGAAAGAAAGGCGATGAGAAGGATCAGGCCAAGATGAAGCTGCCGATATACATAAGTAGGCACGATAGGAAGATCGCGCAACGGTCCAATGCCGGCGAGCATTCCATAAAGATGAAAGAGCGCCACGAACGCGCCAGCGCAGACCAGGGCTGAAACAGTTGCTGGCCGCCGCTCACGTGCTGTCAATTCCGGAATTTCTCCATGAAACTTATCTCGTGCCATGCTGGTTCTAGTTGCTATTTCTCTACTTAAGCAGAAAATATCCAAGATGTCTTGCCGGTAAAAAATGCAGAAGCCGCAAAGGCCAAGCGATATCAGACCCACTCTCCAACATGCATTAGACCAAGCCTCACGAGTTGGTCCGTGCCTTCATACTTCACGCTGACACCTTCGAGATAAAGAGCTGTGCGGATGTTCTCCTTGTAGCGTTTATACTCCCGGCTGCCGCCATAATGCTGGCGGCGGGCCATTTCCTCCTCGACCTTTTCGCGAAGGGATGAGACGAACTTGAAATGGAAGAGGGCGCCGGAGACGGGGATGCCGGTCCTCGCGGACGCCCTGTTGAGCGACCAGGGCCACATGAGATGCGCCGAGCTCTGGTAGCGATAGTGTTTCTGCCACCAGACGAGCGGCATCTTATTAAGGGCGGGGGCCTCCTTCGGCGTATCGCGGTTGAAGGCGCGCAGCCGCGGGCCGCCCTGCACGAAGGTGCCCGACATGTAGTTCGATCGCTGGACATAGCCGTCTCGGTCGAAATAGGGGCAGAGGCCGAACGGATCGTCGCCCGGCGCCATGACCGTCTCCTCGATCGGCCGGTCGCTATAGGCATCGAGCATCAGCACATGCAGGCACGGCCGGCCGATCTCCTTCAGATGCTGGCCGAGATCCTTGAGCGTGCGGTTTTCCATATGGGGATAGACGAGGAACTCGTCCGGATCGACGGTCAGGCAGAGTTTGCCCGTCCCGTGCTTGCGGAGCAGGGCGTTGCACCAGTGGACGCCGAACCCGGCCTTCTTGTAGCCCTTGTCCGTATGCCAGACCGAAACGTCCTTTTTGCCGGCGCTCCATTCCGTAAAGCCGTCCGTGGAGCCGTTGTCGACGAAGACGAAGTGGTCGACGCCCAGCGCCCTGTAATAGCGGTGGAAGGCGTCGATGCGGTGCATCTCGTTGCGGATGCAGCTGAAAAGAATGCACGTATCCTCCTTGCGCAGACGGTTCTGCACGCAGCGCAGCTGGCTGCCGAAGCGCAGATTCTGCCAGTGCGAGAGGACGAAATTATAGGCGCGGCTGCTGACCAGGCGATGTTTGAGTTTCCTAGCCATGCCGTGCCGCCACGCCTTCGGTTTCCTCGGCGAGGGATGGGGCAAGCTTTCGCCAGTCCTGCCCGGACAAGCCCTCGGCAAGGGCCTCGAAGGCTCCCAGTAGAGGCTCCGCCCGCCTGCCATGCAGAAAGCGCAGCGACGCCGTCCAGTCGGGATCGGGCGGCGCGCCGGTTTCTGCAAACACCAGGCCTGCACGGTTTGCAGGGCCGAACAGCTTTCGTTCCATCGCCGCCACATGTTTCTGGCCGAAATGCCGTGCGGCCGTCTCTTCCGTGCGCCGCAGGCGGTCGAACCGGTGGCCCGCGGCATCGATGGCGGCCCGCTGCGGCTCCGGCAGGGCCAGATACCAGAACAGGAAGCGCCAGGCCGGCGACCGGCCGCCGGGAAGAAGCGGGACGGCGACGAAGGTGGTCTCGTTTTCGAAGACGAGCTTTTCCAGGACGGGATCGTCGCCGGGGCACAATTCGAAGACGGGCAGGCCCGTGGCACGGCTGAGGATCCGGGAGAGAAAGAGCGCCCTGTCATAGTCGCGAAGCGTGGTGTCGCCGGCGTCAAGCCCATGGAACCGGGATTGCCCCGGCTGGAACTCGGCCCGCTCGGCATGGAAAATCCGCCCGAGCACGGTAAGGCCGCTTGAGGCGCGCAGGATTCCGGCCGCAAGCCGCGTCAGTTGCGGCGGCCCGTAGAGCACCGCGCTCGGCCGGCGCAGCGTCTCGAGGTTCTTCGGCCAGTTGCGGATGCCCGAACCGGGCTCGAACATCCGACCGTAGGACGGGGCGGTTTCCGCGCGGGGCGGCATTCGTGTCCGGGCGGTGGGCACGACCAGGATCGGCCGGTCGGTCGGGTCGGGCAGGCTCGCCCGTGCCGTCAGCGCGGCGCGGCAACTCTTTGCCGATGGCGCGATCTTGCGCGCGAAGAAATGCGGCTGCTGCTGCAGCCAGGCGAGGTGGTCGTCATAAAATACGATCGGCTTGCCGTGGAGATTGAACGTGTAGAGGGTCGGGATATAGCCGGGGGCGAGCGTGCCCCCGAGCGCATGGACGACCGTCTGGAAGAAGGTCTCGTCCGGGATCCAGACCTGCCGGTAGAAACGGTAGGCGGCGGGGTTCTCCGCCACCCAGCGCAGGACGCCGGAAACGGTTTCCCGCCGCAGGCACCACCATTGCGAGCCATAGCGTGGCGTCAGGCCGGCGGGAATCGTCCTCCTGAGCCCCAATAGGCGCTGAAGGCGGACGCTCGCTTCGAACAGTCCCCGCCGGCGGGCGAAGCTGAAGGGATGGCGCAGCGTATAGCGCTCCTGCCGCAGGCCGCCCGTCATCCAGCGCTCGTCATGGCTTTCGATGAAGTCGACCGCTCCGTTGAGGTCGAGGAACTGCCTGAGTTCGGCGAGCGGCCGGATCGGCCAGCAGGAGCAGCTGATCAGGTAGGCATGCGTGTAGTCCTTCCCCGATGCCGCCAGCAGGCCGAGGGCACGGACCGTCCCGTCGACGAGGCCGAACTGCCCCCAGCCGCAGCAGGCCCTGTCCTCGACGAGGAGAACCCGCGCCTGCGCGCCATAGCGCCGTTTCAGCGCGGCGAAATCCGCCTCCGGCGAATTGCGGTCGTAATGGACGGCGACCAGGCATGCGCCATCGGCCGCAAGCAGCATGTCGATCGATGCCCCGACGACCTCCGCCGGCTCGTGCGCTATCAGGACGAACGCTAAAATGGCCATATTCCGCCTATCTCCTTGCGGTTGCTAGGTAGAGCTTCGCCAACCCGACAGTCAACCGTCGCCTGCCGGCCGCAGGGCGGCGCCGATCCATCCTTCACGTCAGGAAACCCCTCTTGCGATACGTTCCCTCCGCCCTGGCATCGATCGCCGTTGTCTCCCTTCTGTCCGCCGCGCCCGCGCCGGCGCTCGAACTCGGCCTGCCGGCGCAATGCGAGCTCGGCAAGACCTGCTTCATGCAACAATATCCCGACATGGACGCCGGCGCGGGTGTCGCCGATCCCCTGTGCGGCAGCCAGTCCTATGACGGACACAAGGGAACCGACCTGCGCATCCTGTCCATGAAGGACATGGAGAAGGGCTATGCCGTGATCGCCGTCGCCGACGGCAAGGTGCTGCGCGTGCGCGACGGAGAGGCGGATCATCTCGTCGAGACCGAAGAAGACAGGGCGAGGATCGCCGGCAAGGAATGCGGCAACGGCATCGTCATGCAATTGGCGGAGGGGTACGAGGTCCAGTATTGTCACCTGCGGAAGGGAAGCCTTGCCGTCAGGCCGGGTGCGGAGGTGCGCAAGGGCGATCGCCTCGGGGAGGTCGGCTCTTCCGGCTTCGCCCAGTTCCCGCATGTCCACATCACCCTCTCCCATGGCGGCGAGCCCCTCGATCCCCTGACCGGGCGCAAGCTCTCGCAGGGCTGCACCTCGACCGCCCCGCGGGAGGCCTCGCTCTTTTCCCCCGACATCGTCGAGAAGCTCAACCTGACGAGGCCGGACATCCTTGCCTCAGGGCTGGCCGGCGCGCCGGTCGATCACCAGGCGCTCGTCAAGGAGGGCCCGCCGCCGCAGGTCGTCGCGAGCGACAGGATGTTCGTCGCCTGGGCCTGGTTCACGAATCTCGGGAAGGGCAGCACGATCAGGCTCGTCCTGAAGGACGGGCAGGGAAACACGCTGGTGGACTATACCAGCGAGCCGCTCGACCGGGACAAGGCGACCTTTTCGGCTTTCGCCGGCAGGAAGCGCACGCTTCCCCCCGGGCGCTACGTGGTCGATGTCTCCGTCACCCGGAGCGATGCGGTCCTGCGGAGCGCCAGCACGGCCGTTACCATCGAGTGACGGTCCGGCTTGGCGCTCGGCGCGTGCGTCCCGCCGATGCGGCCGGAACCGCCAGGCGGGAAATGCCGAAAACGCCTATGGGAACACAGGGGTGCGGACGGGCCTGCCCTTTCCAGAAGGAACAACCGGCAAGTGTCGGGCAAGGAAGCGGCTTCATGGTGGCGGCGGGGGCCGCAGGGATGTGCCTGGTGGGACAGGGTTCGATCGTGGGACTTGACGAGACATTGGAGCTGCCTGTCTATGGCGCCCTGTCGCGGCAGGTGACCGGTTCTGTCCTGCGCGGCACGGATGAAGGGGAATATACGTGATGATCGCAGTTGAAGACGGGGGCAGGCCGCGCAGGCTTTCGAGCGCATGGGCGCGGGTTCTTGCGGCAGGCACCCTGTTGACGCTGGCCGGCTGCATGGTCCCGAGCGACGGGCCGCTGACCCACGAGGTCCTCTCGGCCGGCGCGGACGGCAGGTCCTACAACATTCCCCAGACCAAGCTGGTCTTCGACGTCGTGAGCATCGACCAGCGCGTCGCCGGCTGCGTCAGCGCGGGTAAGCGCCCCGGTCTTTCCAGCACCTTCGGCTTCGGCGGCGGGGGCGGCACGCCGGTCATCGGCGTCGGCGACCGGCTGGAGGTCACGATCTTCGAGGCGGGCCCGGATGGCCTGTTCTCCACCACCGAGCGCAAGTCGACGTCGATCCCCGTCGTCGTGCAGCCGGACGGCCATGGCCAGATCCCCTATGTCGGCTCCGTGCGCTTTGCCGGCATGACGATCGATTCGGCCCGCGCGACGATCGTCGATGCGCTGAAGGCCAAGGCGGTGGAGCCGGACGTCATCGTCTCGCTGGCGACCAATGCCTCGCGCACGGTGTCGATCCAGGGCGACGTGAACCGGTCTGGCATCCTGCCGCTCGGGCTGAGCGGGCAGCATCTCAGCGAGGTGATCGCCCTTGCCGGCGGCGCGTCCAAGCCGCCCTACGACACCTATGTGAGCCTGAAGCGCGGCGGCCGGACGCGCAGCGTGCTGCTGCAGTCGTTGATCGACAATCCGAAGGACGACATCTACGTCAAGCCGGACGACCAGATCTATGTGAGCTACGATCCGCAGACCTTCGCGGCGCTCGGCCAGACGGGCAAGACGGGCAAGATCCCGTTCAACGCGGCCAGGCTGAGCCTGGTGGAGGCGGCGGCGCTGGCCGGCGGCGGCAATGTGGCGACGGCGGACCCGAAGGGCTATTTCGTCTTCCGCTACGAGGACGAGGGCGTCTACCGCAGCGTCGTCGGCGACGACCGGTTCCGCGACCTGATCGCGCGCGGCATGATGCCGGACGGGGAGGGACGCTATCCGATCGTCTACCGGCTCGATCTGGCGGCGACGCAGAGCTATATCGTGGCGCAGACTTTCCCGGTGCGGAACAAGGACGTGGTCTACTTGGCGCGTCACATGGCGACGGACCTTGCGAAGTTCCTGACGATCGTTTCCAGCGGGGCGAGTGCGGCCTACAACATCCAGCGCACCGCGGACCGGCTCTGATCGTGGCCCTTTCCTGACGGGAGTGAGCGCGGCTGCCGGGCAGCCGTCCCCTCAAGGCCGGGTTTTGCGCCCCTCCGGAACCTGTTCGTCGAGCTTCAGGCTGATGGCCGGCGCTTCCTTTTCAAAAGTCTCCACCCGGCGGTCGTAAAGGGGGGAGATCGTGCCCAGCATGCGATCCCAGAACGAGAAATAATTGGCGAAGTTGTACTTGAACTCCGCGTGATGCTGGTCGTGATAGGTCGTGCACAGCATGGGCGAGGGATAGCGCGCGGTCTTCGAGGCGAAATATTCGAAACCGGCATGGCCGAAGGTGCCGTTGATCTGGTCGAACAGCCGGTTGGCAAGCAGGATCACGGGCGGAAACGGCACGATAAAGACGATCACCGCATAAAAGCCCTGCGACAGGGCGGTATCGACAAGCCCGATGGAATCGTTGCTCCAGACGGTCGGCGCGACGCTGCGATGATGCTCCAGATGGTACTTGTAGAAGTATCTGGTGTGGAGCAGCCGGTGGGCGAAGTAGAACCAGGTGTCGAACAGCACCATGCACAGGAGAAACAGGGGGACGGCGGTCCACCAGCTGAACGCCCAGGGCTGCATGGCCCAACCCCTGTCCTGGGCGAAGAGGCCGATCGCCACGGAAAGGCATGTGACGAGGATGGAGGCAAGGCTCAGGCGGATTTCGGCCGCCTTGCGCTTTTCGCCGCGCCTGTTCTTCTGGATGCGGCGTTCCGGATTGCGATTGTTCAGCCAGGTTATGCCATGGCCGAGCAGGAAATAGATCGCGACGGTTGCGCCGTAGAGCCCGGCGAGCAAAACGAAGAAATCCGCAAGCCCTTTGGCAAATTCACCCATTCGTCCTGGTGCCCATTCTGCAGGTTTGTCTTGACGGCCTTGTCCGGCATCGCTTCGGCTGGAAAATGCCCCGGAGCCTGGAGAGGGTAAAGAGACTTCCCGGACCCGTAAAGAACATTCCCGGCGGGGAGGGGGCTTTGTACGCGGCGCATCCCCCCGGGACGCTTCTTGCGAAAACAAGAGCCCCGCCACAGGGCGGGGCAAAAGAGGCTTGTCCGGTATGCGCCGGCGGCCGTCAGGCCGCCAGGAACCAGCCCGACAGGATGTCATCCGCCGCAATGCCGTTAAGGACGATCGTTCCCCCGCCGGAAAGGTGAAGGAGCGCAAAGCCGTCATCGTTCGACGTGACCGTATAGGTCTGGCCGCCGAGGCTGATACGGTCCCCCTGGGCGGCATTGAAATCCCGGATGACGTCGTTTCCTTCGCCCTTCAGGAAGATGAAGGTGTCGGCGCCCGCGCCGCCGGTCAGGAGGTCGTTGCCGAGGCCGCCGTTCAGCTGGTCCCGTCCCGCGCCGCCATAGAGCTCGTCATTGCCCTTGTCGCCGAAGAGGCTGTCGCTGCCCAGGCCGCCGAAGAGGATGTCGTGGCCCGCTCCCCCGCGCAACTCGTCGTTTCCGGCGCCGCCGCCCAGAAGGTCGTTGCCATCGGCGCCCCTGACGGTGTCGTTGCCCGACCCGGCCCAGGCGATGTCGTTTCCGGCGCCGCCGAAAATGCTGTCATGGCCCGCGCCGCCGAAGAGCAGGTCGTTTCCGGTCCCGCCCCGCAGCTCGTCATTGCCGTTGCCGCCGCCAAGGATGTCGTTTCCGGCGCCGCCATAGACCACGTCGTCGCCGCCCTTGGCGTAGATCGCATCGTTGCCGCCATAGCCGGAAATCTTGTCGGCGCCACCCGTTCCGCTCAGGAAGTCGTTGCCGCTCGTGCCGTCGATGATGGTCACCTTGTCGCCGGGCTGGCTCGGCGGATCGACGATGACGGTCTGCAGGACCACCGTCCCGTCGTTGAACCTGAGGGACTCGACATCCTTGAGCGTGTCGATGCCCTCTTGGCCGGCCCGCGTGTCGGTGACGGTCCATGTGCCGTTCTGGTTCTGGACCCAGGTGAAGTCGGCCTGGTTGCCGTTCAGCACGAAGACGTCGTCGCCCGTGCCGCCATCGGCCGTATCGTTGCCCGTACCACCGTTAAGCGTATCGTTGCCCGCACCTCCGATGAGCGTGTCGTCGCCCGCGCCGCCGTTGAGCGTGTCGTTGCCGGAACCGCCGGTATCGGCCTCCACCGGATCCGGGAGCACGATGCCGAGCGTGTACGTCAGGCCGACGCCGATGGAACTGCCGCCCGGATAGGTGCCGACCTTGACGTAATACCGGCCGGGCGTCGTCACGGTATAGGCGATGAAGCTCTGCCAGATATTGGTGCTGCCGCTGTCCTGGGAGGAATCGTCGTTGAAGGCCAGCAGGTTCCCGTTGGCATCGTAGAGCTCGATATAGGAATCGAGCGTACCGTCGATGTCCAGGGTGATCTGCCCGGCCGTTCTGACATCGAAGGAGAACCAGTCATGGTTCCCGTCCCCGGTCCCGGTGATGGTCACGCTCGGATTCGTGTCCGAATGCTCGATGTTCGGGTCGTTCCTGTAGCCGATCGCATCGTCCAGGTTGCGGGCCGTGGCGAAGGAGGAGTTGCTGGCGTCGCCGTTCTCGGTGAAAAGCCCGGTTCCCGCATAGGTGTTCGCCGGCGTGCGGAAATCCCCATAGAGCGTGTCGTCGCCCGCGCCGCCGTTCAGCGTGTCGTCTCCGCCGCGCCCGACGAGGATGTCGTTGCCGCCGTTGCCCGTGAGCGTGTTGTCGGCGACGTTGCCGCCGATGTCGTCATTGCCGGAGCCGCCGATGGCGTTCTCGATGAGCGAGCGCAGGTCGTCGTTATAGAGCAGCGCGTTGTAGATGTTCCCGTTCGCATAGGCGCCTTCGCCGAGATAGGCCCGCTGGATCTGCGAGGCGAGCGACCACCCGCCCGGCGAAAGGTCGATGAAGGCGTTCTCCGTGTAATTCGAAAAGTCGTACGTGTCCTCTCCGCCGCCATCCCAGATGGTCAGGAAAAGCCGGTTCGCGATGGCTGAAACGCCGTCGCCCGGCTTGCCCTGGCCAACGCCATCGATGAACATCTCGCCCGTCGTCGTCGACCAGGTGTATGTGGTGCTGCCGGAATTCGTGTTGAAATTGGCACCATAAAGATGCTGGATTGCCGCGATGTCGTACATCATCAGCGTTTGGGCATAACCATACTGCTCGTTGGTGTATCCGTTCGTCAGCGCGCCGACATAGCTCCGGTAGGTCATTACGGAGAATTCCATGCCGTCGCGGTCATGCGGGATGGCGAATTCGAAGCCGTCTATATCCGTGCCGGCATTGTGCCCATGGCTCAGCCCCATGGCATGACCGAACTCATGGATGTGGGTTGCCCAGGAATAGGTGCCGACCAGCGGCGTGCGATACGAAGCATAGTCGTCGCCGAACCAGACGTCACCGCCCGACGGATCCTGATCGAGACGGGGAAAATCCGCCACCCTCGCCGTATCCAGGTTTGTACCGTCGAAAAAGTTGGCCTGGCCAATGGTGAGATCCGAGCTTCCCGCAGGATCTGCCGCCAGCGAGATGTCGAGGTTCGAAACCTGCGCGAACGAACCGTAGGTGAACATCGCAGTACCGGATGTAACGGTTCCCTCCAAGATGGACTGGATGGCATTCTGTTGCTGAAGACTTACCTGCTGAAAACCGGTAACGGTGTAGGGATAGGGCCCGAAATCACTGAAGGCGTCCGCGAAACTGTAAGTGACCGTGCCGCTCCATTGAGTGCCATACAAGACGCCATCGATATATTGGTCGCCAGTCGGAATTGAACTGATTGCTATCGCCATAGCTTGCCCCCACTATTTGTGTGTTGCCTGAAATGTCCGGCCGTCGCCGCCACGGCGGTCTGTAACTTTTCTTGGCTTCCTCCCGGCTGTCAGTAAATCGGAAAACGAACGCGCATGACAGCCGCAGTTATGCTACTCTAAGCACGGACGATTTCATTAAAAAATTCTACGGGAGGCCGCGGCGCATGGCAAAATTGGGGATGATCGGCAGGATCAACGCCGCGGCGCTGCTGGTCATCGCCGCTTGCCTGCCCTTGAGCGCCCAGGAGGACGGAATGACCATGCCGCTGCCACGCGATCCGGAGATCGCCGTCCGGGAGGAATTCCGGATGGCCGAGCGCAGCAACACGCCGGAAGGCTGGCAACGCTTCATCAGCCGGCATGCCGGACATGCGCTGGCCGACGCCGCGAAGACGCGGCTCAAGGCCCTGCAATCCGGCGCGAACTGAGGGGCCTGATCCTGGGGTCTCCCGCTCCGCTTCGCCGAAAGGAGCCACGCATGACCAGAAAGTGGCCCCGGTTTATCACCAAGGATCTCGGAGACAGCGAAGCTGACGCCGTTGAGATGCAGCGCCGGTGGCAAGTCTATGATCGTGAAATGAAGGACCTTGTTGCAAAGGGTGGCGCTCACAAGGACAAGGATGGGTGGTGGGTCGAGACAGCCGCCGGAGAATTGATTGGCCCTGATCCTGAGATCGAACGCCCCCTGGACCAGGAAGACCTCGCAGCAATGAAGCCGTTCAAGGCGATCCGTCCGGACCTTTATGAAAGCATCCAGAAATCTCGTGGTCGCCCTAAGAGCAGCGACCCGAAGGAAGCCGTCACCCTTCGCCTTCCGCGCTCGGTTCTCGAGCGTTGGAAGCGTGATCCTGAATGGCGGACGAAAATGGCGGAGGCTCTGAAGCGCGCCGCAGGTTGATGCCGCATCGCCTCTACCGACGGCTGGCAAAAGTCGATGCTGGATCCATCCTCCTTACTCCATCGGGCGGAGCGCACTGTCCAGAAAGTGCCATTGGTCGAGATGGGCGCGGACGATCGGCTCTACTGCCGCATTCCGCTCGCCCGGCCTTGTTTCCGGCGGCGCGTGATTGCAGGCAGGGCATGTGCCTCGAGCGGAAGCCATCTGTCCAGGAGGAGTTCCGGATGGCCGAGCGCAGCACACGCCGGAAGGCTGGCAACGCTTCATCAGCCGGTATGCCGAACATTCGCTGGCCGATGCCGCGAAGTTGCGGTTCAGGCCCCTTTAATCCGATACAAACTGGAGGGTCTTAAGCCGACGATTTTCCTCCGGCCGCGTCGGCTTTGCTGGCGCTGCCCTGGTTTCAGAGGATGAAATCGGCCTTGGTGAAATCGATGAGACCGGAGAAGCCGATCGCGAAATCGGCCTTGCCGTCGCCATTCACGTCGCCGTAGACGTAGGTCTCGTTGTTGTCGTACTGCTTGTAGCGCAATTCCCCGGCCGTCCTGTGGAAGCCGCCGTCACCGACGAATTTAAATGCCTGGTTGCCGGCGGATTTCGCGTTGGAGTCGATCGCTTTTAGGTCGATGCGATCGCCAGAATCCCCGGAAAAGTCCAGAATCATGTCGCGGCCGATCTCCTTGACCGTCGAGTCTGCGATCGATTTGAAGACGAAACGATCCACGCCGGAGTCGCCTTTTAGCGTATCGGCGCCTTTTCCGCCCTCCAGTGTATCCTTGCCGCTCCCCCCCTTCTAGCCAGTCGTTCCCGCTGCCTCCCTTCAGGATATCGGCATTGCTCTCGCCAAAGAGCGAGTCATTCCCGCTTTCGCCATTCAGCAGGTCTTTGCCGTTTCCGCCGTAGAGAAAGTCGTCGTCTGCGCCGCCGGCGAGCGCGTCATCGCCGGCGTCGCCCCAAAGGCTGTCCGCGCCGTCGCCGCCGCCCAGAAAGTCATCGCCTCTGTAGCCTGAAAGGCTGTCGTCGCCGTCGTAGCCTCGCATGACGTCATCTTCGTCGTCGCCGTAAAGTACGTCGTTTTCAGAGAAGAATAGTTCTTTTATCTTGGATAACGTAGTGCTTTTCTTGAAATCATTCAACGTCATTGCCTCAATCTGAAGAGATATAATTTTTTTCTCCTAGATCATCATAGAATGTAATTCTATCGAAATAAGAGCTATTGCTGTCGATAGATCCCAAATAATCCTCAGAAAACTCTAAATCGATCATTCTTCCATCGACAAGAAGACTTAACCATGCCGTCCCATCGCTGTTGAATGCAATATTTTTTATTTTCTTTGCGGCCAGAGCGAGGTTGTAAATGAGATCGTCTGTGGAAAAGCTTCCAGTGGTGCTGTACGTGAAGACGTAGGTCATTGTTTCTCTCCCTTAGTGAGCGGGTTCTGGGTGGATGAAGAGCGGCGGTTTCGGCTCTCAAACTGGTCGTCGGGCGTGCATGAGATTTTCCACGCACGCGCCGCGCGACGGTCGACCGGCAAGGAGGGGCCGCTGTCTTTCACGCGACAGCACGCCGTCGATCACGTCGAGGCTTGCCGCCAGACCGTCTTCGTTTTTCATCTGCCCGGCGATCGCCCGGGCCGAGATACGGTAGGAGGGCGTGGCAAGGAGGGCGTCGAACGCGCGCGCGAGGCAGGCGGCGTTCATCGTCGACAGGCGCTGCGGCGAAGGCCCGGCACCTAGGGCTTCCACGCGACGACCCCAAAAGAACTGATCCAGCACGATCGGGGTGACCAGTGTCGGAAGCCCCGCCCTCAGCCCAGCCGCGGTGGTTCCTGCGCCGCCATGATGGACGATGGCACCGAGATGCGGCAGGAGCAGGTGGTGAGGAACATGCCCAATCGGCAGGATATTTTCCGAGGATTCGATCTGGCCGAACCCGCCGGACGCGGTTCCGATAAGGATGCGCCCACCCCAATGCTTCGCCGCTTCAAGGAGGAGGTTGCCGTTTGCCTTTGCATTCCAGGGCATGGAGCCTAGCGTGACGTAGATCGGCGGATCGCCCGCCTGCAGGAACCGGCGAAGCGTGTCGTCCGGCGCCCAGCTTGCCGGCACGATCCATTCGCCTGTCGTGGCGACATTGTCCGGCCAGTCGACAGGAGGCGGGCACAGGACCTTGCTGAAGGCATTGAGGACAAAATCGCCATGCTTCGGTGGATCTTTGCGCGGTGTGATTCCGCAGCGCAGCAGGAAACCTCTGGCCTGCCTTTTCACCAGCGTTCTCAGAAGGTCGGGTAGGAGATAGGTTATGCGGTTGAGGGGGCCGGTTTGCCGCATGCCGAAAAGACAAAACGGAAATGCGCGCGTCGGCAAGGTGGGCTGAAGACAGGCCATGACCGACGAGATATTTGCTGCCGCGGCCAACTCCGGCACGAACGCGAGCGACGGATGATAGATCGCAATGTTGGCATCCTTCATCGCCTCCCATGTGCGGGCGATGAGCTGATGGCACAGGGTGTGCACCAGCGTCTTGACGGCAATCGGGCGCGCCAGGAGGTGAAGAGCGGACTTCTGCCGCAGAATATCTGCTAGCCCGGAATACAGAAGATGTTCAAGGTCGTCGCAAATCGGCTGGAAGGAAATCCCGTGCCGGGAGACCATAGCTTCGTAATCTGAAGAGGTAAAAAGAGTAACATCATGGCCGTTTTCGCCAAGCGCCTTGGAAAGAGCAATGAATGGGTATATGTCACCAACCGTTCCAAGCGTTAACAATATAACCCTCGAACCCACGGCAAACATCCTTCCCCATACTATAATGGACTCTGAAGTATTGTAGAAACGTTGGTCAGTATGTAACTGAACTCATGTAATCCTCTTATATTAGGTATTTCCATGTAATGGATGGTTCCTCCCCCTTTTGGGGGAGGCATTGCTATTTTTTGCTCTTTTTGCTGGAATTTTCGAGGTGGCACGCTCAGAGGAGGAAGATCGGAATGGATTTGATCGAGCAAATCTATGAGGCGGCAGCTTTGCCTGAACTATGGCCGGCGCTTCTGGAGCAGATGGCCAACAGCCTTGATGTGGCCGGCGCCAACTTCATTTCAATAGAAGCGGGCAGCGCAATGAATGTATGTTCGCCTCGGATCGCGGAAGGCGTCGCACGCTATTTCCGCGAAGGGTGGCACCTGAAGAACGACCGCATGCAGCGCCTGATCCGCGAAGGCCATGTTGGGTTCGTGCGGGATATCGATCTCTACGATGCCTCGGAGGTCGCGGCGATCCCCGTGGTCCGCGACTTCTATCGTCCGCTGGGATATGGCTGGAGCGCAGCCTTGGCAACGCCTGTGCCGACGGGGGAGACGTTTCTTTTTTCCATCGAGCAGTATTGGGAAAGAGGCCCCCTGTCGGACGAAGCGATGGCGAGGCTGGAGCTTTTGCGGCCGCATATCAGCCGCGCCGCCCTGCTTACATCGAAACTTCGTCTGCAAAGCGCCAGATCGAGTGTTGAAGCCTTCGATGTCGTCGGGGTGCCGGCAGCCTTGGTCCGCCTGAACGGCTCCATCGTTGCGGCGAATGAGAGTTTTGCCGCGCTGGAGGGCCAGATTTCAATCGGTGCGGAAAATCGCATTCGGCTGCGTGGTGCAACGATGACGACAATGCTCGAGCATGCTCTGAAATATCCTTACGGCTCGAACAGCCGCCGACCTCCGCTTTCCATCGCCGTTCCAGGCAGGCAGGATCTGGCGCCCCTCGTCCTCCACATCGTGCCGACGGAGGGAGCGGCTCGCCAGCTTTTCGGGGCTCAGACCGCCCTCCTGCTCGTCACGCAGCTTGTCGACAGGCCAGCGCCTGATACCGGGCTGCTTCGGGCGCTGTTCGATTTCACGCCGATGGAGGCGCGCGTGGCTGTCGCGCTGCTGGCCGGCAGGACGTCAAGGGAAATCTCGATGGATTTCGGCATCGGCAGCGAAACGCTGAAAACCCACACGGGTGCGGTGCTCGAAAAGTCGGGATTCAGGCGCCGGATCGATTTTGTCCGTTTCCTGTCGGGTCTGTCTTGGCGCGCATCTGCCCGGTAACAGAGTATCCGCGATCGGTAGAACGAGGCCAGGGAACGTTCATTCCTGACTGTGCATCGGGCGGAGTGCGCTGTCCAGAAAATACCATTGGTCGAGATGGGCGCGCACGATCGGTTCAATCGCTGCATTCAGCAACTGCATGTCCTCCACCAACCGCTCGCCCGGCTTTGGTTCCGGCGGCAGCGTTATTGCAGGCAGGGCATGTGCCTCGAAGCGAAAGCTATCCGTCCGGATGTTGTACCAGGGGCAGATCGTGGCGCCGGTCATGCGCGCCAGGCGGGTGATGAGGGCAATATTGCCCTCCATGTGTGGTGGCCGGCCGAAGAAGGGGCCGCGGATGATGCCGCCGAAGCCCTCGTCGCAGAAGGCGCTGACGACGCCTCCCTCGCGCAGGATCTTGACGGCGGGACGTACCCCCTGGAAGCCCGGCGGTAGGAACCGCAGGCCCATTTTCGTGCGAACGCGGCCGGCGACCCAGGCTTTCGCCCGTTCCGTGGGCGGCACATAGAAGATATGCGGCGCGATGCCGATCGTCCGCAGGATGGCCGGTCCGATTTCCCAGTTACCGAGATGGAGGCCAACGATGATGGTCGGGCCTGCCCGGACGGCCCTGTCGATGATGTCCAGCCCGTGGCACCGGATGCGGTCGGGATGACCGGCGATACGGTTCACGACGGAAAACTCCGTCATGATGCGGCCCTGCGATCGCTGGTTCTCTTCCAGCAGGGCCTGCTGCTCGGCCTGCGAAAGATCCGGCCGAAGCTGGCGTATCGTGTCACGGGCGCGGCTTTCCGCAACCTTGTGGAACCGGGGAATGGCAAAGCGCCCCAGCCGCGCCCCGAGGCCGGAGGCGATGTCCATCGGCAGCAGTTTAATGGAGAAATGGCCGAGAAGATGCAGTCCATTCCAGATATTGTCGTGGATCCAGTAGCGCAGGAAGTGCTTGCGCTGCACGCCGCCGGCCAGGAAAGCGGACAGGCCGGGGCGGTCGCCGGCGGCGAAGATCCAGGCCTTGCGGCGGGTCATGGCCTTGTCCTGCGGCGGGCTCTGTTCCGTCATGGGCGTCGCTCCAAGGTGACCGGCAATCCGTCCCGCGGGCGCAGCGTCAGGCGGCAGACGGGCTCGACCCTGTGGCTTTCCGCGACGCGCACGCGAAAGCGCTGGGCTATGATGGCAAGGCAGAGCACGGCCTCCGTCAGGCCGAAATGCAGGCCCGGGCAGACACGCGGGCCGCTGGCGAACGGAATGTAGCTGTAGGGTATCGGGCGCCGGCCGCCCAGGAAGCGCTCGGGCAGGAACCGGTGCGGCTCGCTGAACAGGCTTTCCGTGCGGTGGAGCAGCCAGGGCACGATGAGAATGAGGGAATTGGGGGCGATGGCGATGTCGCCGAGCGTGTCCGCCCTGCGGTTCTGCCGGGCGAGGATGGGCACCGGCGGATAGAGACGCAGCGTCTCCTCGATCACCGCCTTGCACCATACAAGCTGCGGCACGTCCTCGATAGTCGGCGTCCGGTTTGCGCAGACCCTGGCGATTTCCGCATGGATGGAGCGCTCCACCCAGGGGGCCCGGGCGAGCAGGTACCAGGCCCAGGTCAGGGTGGCGGCCGTCGTCTCGTGTCCCGCCATGAAGATGGTCGCGGCCTCGTTGCGCAGCGCGATCACGTCGAGCTTGAGCTCGGGATTGCGCTGCTGCCGGCGGATCAGCAGCTCGACCATCGAATTGTGGTCGCCGCGTCCGGCAAGATGGTCCTCGACCACCTTGTCGATGATGCCGTGGATGCGCTTGACCGAGCGGCGCAGGGACGGCGTGCGCAGGATCGGCAGCCCGTCGTCGAAGCCGATGAAATAGCCGAGATTGATGGAATCGATGAGCGCCTGGTAGCTGGTGAAGCTGTCGGTGACGGCGGCCGCGCTGTCCTCGCCGAGCTGGTTGCCGAAGACGCTGCGGGAGATGATCTCGGCGGTGAGGCCGGCCATTTCGTGCAGCGCGTTGAGGGTCGTGCCCTCCGGCATGGCGCGCCAGCGCTCGACGAGCTCGCCCGCCGTCTGCTCCATGACCGGCCCGAAGGCGGGCACGCGGTTCATGTGCACGATGTCGGCGACGAGCGCGCGGCGCTGCCGCCAGGTCTCGCCATCGGAGATGAACAGCCCGTCGCCGAGCAGATATTCCAGCGCCCTGCGCATCTGCGGGCTCTTGCGCTCGTAGTTGTCCTGTCGTTTCACGACGACGTCGCGGATGAGGGCGGGACTGTTGACGAGCACGACCTGACGGCCGAAGATCCGGATCTGCGAGACGATCTCGCGATAATCGCTTGCCCGCCACATCGAGAGAAAGTCGGTGCGCGCCTGGAGAAGAAGCTGCAGCGGCTTTCCGGGAGGGCCGGCATAATAGTCCGCGCGAACGGGCTCGAAATACTCGTCGACCAGGACTTCCTGAAAATTCACCGGTTTTTGCAGCCAGGAGAGCATCTACGGCCTGTTCTCGTGTTCTAGGCTTGAAGCGCAGGCGAGACATTGCCCAATCCCCCGCTCTCGGCGGGTGCGATATTCTCAAACTCGCAACAAAGGTCAATCCATCGATCGACCCGCCTTCGGGAGGATCGGCGCATTTTGGAACAAGTCCGGCCGGTCACGCTTTACCCCCTGGTAGCTCCGCATCCCTCGTGGGAGGACGACATGGCCTATCGCACGCCGAAAAAGGAAGAGTATGACCGCAGACTTTTGAAGGTCTTCCTGGTGACGCTGGCCGGCCTTCTGGGAACGTCGGCCGTTCCCCTCGTCTGCATTCTCTGAGCGCACATGCCGGAGAGACTATCAGTGCTGTGTATTGAGCCGGTCCAGAGCCCGGATGGCAATGGACAGGTTGGCGATCGCGGCGCGACAGCTTTCGACCTTGTCCCGGGCGGCGCTTTGGACCTGCTCGTCGCTTCCCCAGCACTCGGCCATCTCCGCCTCCAGGTCGAGAAAGACGAGATCTTCTTCGGCCTGAGCGATCTGCAGAAGGAATTCTTTCCGGCGCTGATTCCAATCGGATTCCATGCCTGTTCCTCCATTTTATTAGAGGAGGATGAAGCAAAGCGCGTCCATTCGCAAGAGTTGTGCTGGGCGCAGACGGCTCGATCTTCACGCTGCCGGTGCCCGGTGCCTTTTCCGGTTCGATCAGCCCTGCAATTCGGGGGGGATCGATCGGCATGCCCAGCCGCAACCTGCTGCCATCATCGTCAGGCCCTTTTTCGGACAGGATTGGCAGCACGACGAACCGGTTTGACGGCCGGGCGCTCAAGCTCGTAGGGAACAACAAGGTATTCGGCCGGAATGCCCCAATGCCTGTTGAGTTTGTGCACCATGTCGAGGGTGAGCGCCCGCCGCCTGTTCAGCACTTCGGAGGCGCGTGAAGACGACCCGATAAGCGATGCAAGGTCCGCCCGCCGCCGCCCGGTCATCTCCATGTGCATCTTGAGCACATCGACAGGATGCGCCGGCCCGATCGGATAGTGCTCGTCTTCATATCGGTTAACAAGGGTGATCAGGACATCAAGCTTGTCGCCGTCCGCCGTGCCCCGCTCGGCCCCCCAGAGGGTTTCAATCTCGGCAATGGCTTTCGAAAGATCATCGTCCGTTCGGATCGGTTGAATGTCCATCATGGGCTCCTCAGAACTGGGATACGGTCAGGGCATCGATACGGTCATATTCGGCATGGGTGCCAACGAACTTGATGAAGGCGGCCTGCCGGTCGAAATCAAAGGCGACTATGAGCCGGTAATTCCCGCCCTGTACCTTGAAGCGAACCCGCTCGTGGTTGGGTCCCTTGGACTGTGAGAATGCGGCGGTTACCTCCTGAACGGTCGCCCAAGAGGCCGACTTGGTCAGCCTTTCCCAATGCTCCAGGGACGGTTTCGCCTGAGGGTGGTCTACAGCAAAGTCGACGAGCACCTTCCGAGAGATGATCCGCATTCGATGCCCCGATTCCCACATTGGGAAAAATAGTGGATGGCGATGGAGGAGTCAATGAAATTCCCATATTGGGAATTCGAGTCTGCCCGGGATATGCTTGCGTGGGTCATCAACGGAGCATGCAGCGCCGCCGCGTGGCAGCCTATTCAGCTTGGCGGGAGGCCGATCAGGGCCTTCTGCGCGCCGGTGGGCATCTGCCGGAAGGCCCGGACGGCGATTTCGCGATCCCGGCCCGTCGTGAAGACGCAATAGCGAAAGCCCGCGGCGGCAAGGGCCGATCGCATCGACTTCCTGGTGAAGCCTGTCCTGTGTGCGTAGAAATCCACCCCGGACGCCTCGATCTGCGGGCCGAAGCCATAGATGACGTCGCGGACGAGCACCGGCCCTTCGGGAGAGGTATAGAGATGATCGTCGATGTCGAGCTTCCGGGCGACGATCTCCTCGAAGAGCGCGCCCATGTCCGGCACGCGGATCTCAGCGAAGCCGTCCGCCTTCAGGACATGGATGAACCCCGCCAGCACCTTTTTCACATCATGCGCGAAGTGGTGCTCCAGATTGTGGGAGCAGTTACACGGCGTCGAACTGGTCGGGCTGAAGGGTGCGCAGGTCCCGGGCATCCAGGCAGATATCCGGATCGCCCGCAGGATCGATGTCGGAGAAGGACATGATCCCACCCCTCGTAGATGTTGGAGGCCGGCGTTTCCTTGCTGCCGCCGCCGACGTTCAGGAACCTGCGCCGCATTTCGCCTCCGCTGTTTTGCTGACGATTTACCAGCTCGGGACCGGCGGGGCAAATTCCGGCAGAACCCCGCTGCCAGCCGTGGCGTCGGGCCCGGCACTTGCACGCCAGGGCGTGCCGAAGTATTCCCACTCCTTGCAGGTCGACCACTTTCGGCCGTCTCGCTGAAGAAGATGGTGGATTATAGGCCGGGTGGATGGATTGGTTTGGTAACGCTTGGCTGCTGACGGCCACTTGCTACCTGTGGGCCTGCGCGATCGTCTATCTGACGGATGGCTTTGCGCTTCCACGCGCCGTCGCACGCCAGCATCGTGCCAGTCATACCCTTGGCCGGACGATCCTCGAGACGCTGGCCCGCCTTCCTGTCATTGCCCTCGTTTTTGCCGGCTTCTTCGCGATTTCGTGGCGTCCCGTCTACGCTTCGCAGGCGACGATCAGCTTTTTCATCATCTTCACCGGCATCTCCCGGGCGAAATATATCTTCATCCGCGAACCCCTCGTGTTCTCCGACATAGCCCTTGCCGCAAGCGTCCTGAAGCACAAGGAGATTTTCTACGCGACGAGGCTCAACATCTTCTTCTGGACCGCCGCGGCCTCCTATGTGTTCGGGGCTTCGGCGCTCTATTACATCTTCGAGCCGAGCATCCTGCCGGAGCGGAACGGCCTGCTCTGGATCGCCGTCGGGCTCTTCGTCGCCTTCGGCCCCTGGATGCTGCTCTTCTTCAGGCCGGCCAACGTCCGGCTGGTGAAGCTCAGCGAAGGCCTGCTGCGTACGCTCGACGTGCACAGCAACACGGTGCGCTTCGGCACATTCGCCTCCGTCGTCTACCATTTCATCGTCTGGATCGGGAAACGGCGGGACGAATTCCTGATGGACTTGACGGCGACGATGCAGCACGCCTTTCGTGGGATCGTGCATGCGGATGCGGAGCTCCATCGCGACGGCGCCCCCCTCGTTCTGGTCTGGCAGTCCGAATCCTTCATCGATCTTCGCCATTTCGGAGTCTCCGGGCTGGAGCTTCCCCATCTCGACCGCATGCGGTCCCTTGCCGCCCAGTCCGGGCGCATGACGAGCGTTTTCGAAGGCGGCTACACGCTGCGCACCGAGTTCGCCGTGCTCAGCGGCATTCAGCCGGACGATGCCTATGTCGATGCCAGCTATCCCTATCTCAGGGCATCGCATTATGCGGATGTCGTGTGGCCGATGCGCTTCAAGCGGGCGGGCTGGCACACGCATTTCATCCATCCCTATGACAGGACCTTCTTCTTCCGCGACAAGGCCATGCCGCTCCTCGGCTTCGAGCAGATGACCATGCTGGATGCGTTCGACCATACGCCACGGGCAGACGAACCCTATGTCTCGGACCGCCATCTTGCCGACCGGGTTATCGACATCATCGAGGGCATTGACAAGGAGCAGCCGGCCTTTCTCTTCGTCGCGTCGATGGGCAACCATGGCCCGTGGCAGCCGGGCCGATGCGGCGAGCTGACCGATCCCGTCGACATCTACGCGGAGCTCCTGCGCAAGGCGGACGATGCGCTCGGGCATCTGACGGCCTATCTCGACCGCCTGGACCGTCCTGTCTGGCTCGCCTTCTACGGCGATCACGCCCCGCTGCTGAAATCCTTCGCCGATCCCTTTCCCGATCCGAGGACGGACTATGTGGTGGTTCCGCTCGCGCATGCCGGGGAAGATCGCCCCGGTCTGCCGGTCACCAAGGAGGAAGCCCCCTGGAACCTGCTCGGCGCCCTCCTTGCCCACGCCGATCTTCCGGTGAGGCGGGAGCCGTGAGGGAAGAGGAGACACCGGCCGGGAGGGGGCGGGGCAAGCGGACGGTCCTGTTCCTCCAGGGGCCGTCGTCTCCGCTTTTTTCCAAATGCGCGGCGCGGCTCGAGCGGATGGGCCATGCCTGCCAGCGCATCAATCTCAATCTGGGGGACTGGATCTTCTGGCGGCTGCGCGGCGGTGTCGATTATCGCGGCCGAAGCGAGGACTGGCCGGCCTTCGTCCATGACTTCATGGCCCGGAACGACACGACGGATCTCGTCCTGCTGGGGGAGGAGCGTCCCTACCACAAGGCCGCCATACGGGCCGCCAGGGCGCTGCATGTCGATGTCCACGTCATCGAGATGGGTTATCTCAGGCCCGACTGGGTGACGTTCGAGCGCGACGGCATGTCGTCCAATTCGCGCTTTCCGCGGGACCCCCAGCGCATTCTCGAGGCGGCGGCCGGGCTGCCGGAACCGGATTGGGCCGTCCGCTTCCGGCAGAGCTTCCTGCGCGAAGCCGGTTATGATCTGCTCTACAATCTGCCCAATGTCTTCTTCTGGTTCCTCTACCCCCATTACCGGCGGCACGCCCTTTTCCATCCCCTTGCCGAATATGCGGGGTGGAGCCTGAGATTGCTGTGGCGCAAACGTACCGAACAGGCGGCACGCGCCACATGCGCGCGCCTGTTCGCCGCCGGGGACCCCTTCTACGTATACCCGCTACAGTTGCAGACGGACTACCAGCTCCGGGCCCATTCCCCCTATGCCGGCCAACAGGAAGCCATTTCCCAGGTGCTGTCCTCCTTTGCCGCGCATGCCGGTCCGGCCCACCAACTCTTGGTGAAACTGCATCCCCTCGACAACGGCCTCATCGACTGGCGATCCTATGTCGCGGCCGAGGCGCGGCGGCGCGGGATCGGGGAACGCGTGCATTTCATCGACGGCGGCAGCCTCGACGACCTGGTCGAAAGGGCGGAAGGCCTGGTGACGGTCAACTCGACCGCCGCGATCGCGGCCCTGCGCCGGCTAAAGCCCGTCAAGACGCTAGGATCGGCGGTTTTCGACACGCCGGGCCTCAGCTATCCGGGGTCGCTGGACGCCTTCTGGCAAAATCCCTTCCCGGCCGATGCGGCCTTGACCGGCGCCTTTTTCAGGCTGCTCGCCCACGAATACCAGGTCCGGGGGAATTTCTATTCGGATGCGGGCTCGTCCGCCGCTGCGATAGCCGTGGCGGACCGTCTCGACGGGAGGCAGTCCACGCCCCCGGACGGCGGGGAGCCATGACAGGCCGGTCGAGGACGGGGCCTGTCGTGCTTTATACATCATCTTCGAATAAGCACCCGGCATATACCGTCTTTTGCATAAGCACCCGTCGGCTTTCCACGGGCCTGGATGCCGTGCCTTGATTCGATCGATTGGGGAATACTTTCGTAAGCCTATGTTCATATACCCGGCAGCAAGTTATGGACTTGCGATGGCAACCCAGTCTCTTGTATTGCTCTGCTAAAGTAGCGAACAACCCTAGGTGAGGCAGTTCAGTTTTGTTCAGGAACGACAAGACCTTCGAGGTCGTCATATCCGGGGTGGATAGTCGCGATGTTTGGTGCTCATGACGGTTGAAATTATCGGATATGCTGCGGTTGCTCCCGGTGCGGATTCGGCATCGCAATTGTTTGCAGTGCTGCGCAAGGGGGAGTGCACCGTCACCGAGATTCCCGCAGGGCGCTGGGACCGGTCCCGCTTCTGGCACCCCAGCCCCGGCGTTCCCGGAAAGACCTATACATTCGCCGCCGGCGTCGTCGACGGCATCGACCTGTTCGACGCGCGCCTCTTCGGGCTTTCGCGGCGCGAGGCCATGGCGATGGATCCCCAGCAGCGGCTGCTGCTGTCGGTGACCTGGCGCGCGCTGGAGGACGCCAACCTCCCCCTCGCCTCGCTGCAGGCGGAGACGATCGGCGTCTATATCGGGACATCCAGCCTCGACAGCGCCAACCTGTCCGTCGAGGATCCCGCGGGGGCCGGCCCCTATTTCATGACGGGCAACACGCTGTCCATCGTGGCGAACCGCATCTCGCATATCTTCGGGCTGAGCGGGCCGAGCCTGACGATCGACACGGCCTGTTCATCCTCCCTCGTGGCACTCGACCAGGCGGTCCGGGCCCTCAACCGCGGCGAGATCGACACCGCGATCGTCGGAGGCGTGAACCTGCTCAGCCACCCGCTGCCCTTCGGCGGTTTCGCGCAGGCCCGGATGCTGTCCCCGGAAGGCCGGTGCAGGGCCTATGACAACGATGCGTCCGGCTATGTCCGCGCCGAGGGCGCGGCCGCCGTCATCCTGCGCCGCAGCGACAGGGCGAACGACAGCGGCGATCGCAGCCGCGCCCGGATCCTGGCGACGGGCGTGAACTCCGCCGGCCGCACGAACGGCATCTCGCTGCCCTCCCAGGAAGCCCAGGCGCGCCTCCTGGAATCGATCTACGACGGGCAGGGCATCGACCCGAACCATCTCGCCTTCATCGAAGGGCACGGCACGGGAACGAAGGTCGGCGATCCCGCGGAGGTCTGGGCCATCGGCCAGGTCATCGGCCGCCGCCGCCATGCGCCCGTCCCGCTCGGCTCGATCAAGACGAATATCGGCCATACCGAGCCCGCCTCGGGGCTCTTCGGCGTGATCAAGGCGGTGATGGCGCTCGAGAACGACTACCTGCCGGCCTCGCTCTTCTTCGACCGGCCGAACGAGACGATCGATTTTTCCAGCCTCAACGTGCGCGTCACGGCGACGCCGCTGGAGCTGCTGCGCAGCCATCGCCCGCGGCTTGCCGGCATCAACTCCTTCGGCTTCGGCGGAACGAACGCACATGTCGTTATCTCCGATCCGGCCGTGCACCAGGCCGGCAACGGCGAGCAGGCGGCGCGCGAGAATTATTTCATGGCCTCCGCCCATACGGAGACGGCCTTGAACGCGCTCCTGCGGGATTACAAGGCGCGGCTTGCCGCGGCGCCCGATCCGGACGCGGCGCAGGCCCTCCTTTCGGCCGCCACGGCCGGGCGCACCTCGCTTCGCCACCGTTTCGTCGCGCGCCGCAGGAAGGTCCGAGACGTCATTTCGGCGATCGACCAGCAGCTGGTGGGACATGGCACGGCAAGCGCCGCCACCGGCGAAGCGCCGGTGGGCGAGCCGAAGATCGCCTTCCTGTTCTCCGGCAACGGGGCGCAATGGGCCGGCATGGGGATCGACGCGATCCGCGAGAACCAGGCTTTCCGCCGGCATTTCAACGCCATAAGCGCGCTTTTCGAAGAGCATCTCGGCGAAAGGCTGACGACCTTGCTGACGGCCGAGGACCTCGCCGGCCGGCTTGCCGATACGCGCGTCGCCCAGCCGCTCCTCTTCTCGATCCAGGTCGCCCTCGCGCAGTGCCTGCTCGGCGCCGGCATCCGCCCGGCCGCCGTGCTCGGCCACTCCATCGGCGAGGTGGCCGCCGCCCATATCGCCGGCGCGCTCTCCCTGGTCGATGCGGTCGCGGTCGTTGCGGTCCGCTCGCGCTGCCAGCACGTCACCCAGGGCCGGGGCACCATGGCGGCGGCGCTTTGCAGCGAGGAGGCCGCGCAGGACTTCCTCCAGCGCAACGGCCTCGACGATCTCACCGTCGCCGCCGTCAATGCCAGCAACTCGGTCACGATCTCGGGACCGAAGGAGCAGATCGCCGCCCTTCGTTCGCTCGGCCGGCGCCAGAAGCTGGCGGTGCAGCCGCTGCCCGATATCGACTATCCGTTCCATCATCCCCTCATCGACGAGGCGAAGACGGAATTCCTGAAGACCCTGCCCCGGATCACGCCGCGGGCGAGCGAATACGATTTCATCTCGACCGTGACGGGAGAGCCCGTCGACGGGGCGGCGCTCGGCGCCGCCTACTGGTGGCGCAACGTCCGCGAACCCGTTCATTTCAGGCAGGGTGTCGCCAAGGCGCTGGAACAGGGCTGCAACCTGTTGATGGAGATCTCCCCCAGGCCCATCCTGACCAACTATCTCAAGGACGCGGTGAAGGTCAGCGGCGCGGCGGCCCAGCTGCTTTCGACGCTCGACAAGACTGAGGCCCAGGGCGCGGCCGATCCCGTCGAGACCTGCATCATCCGGGCCCTCGCCCATGGCGCCGCCCTGCCGTCGTCCCGCCGGGACGCCACGATCGACCTGCCGGGCGTTCCCTTCGAGCCGGAGCCGATGGCCGGCACGCCGACGACGGACAGGTACGACCTGTTCGGGCGGGACATTGCCCGGCCCTATTCGCTGGCCGGCTGGCGCGTCGACCCGAACGGGGCCGCCTGGAAGAACCATCTGGACGCCCGCCTCTTCCCCGACCTTGCCGAGCATGTCGTCGAGGGGCGCGCCATCATGCCCGGTGCGGGTTTCATCGAGATCGCGCTTCAGGTGGCCCGGCAGGTGCTTGAGGCCACCGCCGTACAGCTGACCAATATCGAGCTGATACGCCCGCTTGAGCTCGGCCCGACGCTCGTGGAGCTGTCGACCGTGGTCTCGCGCGAGACCGGCACGATCGAGATCCGCTCGCGCGAGCGGCTGAGCGCGGACGACTGGACCCTTCATGCCGTATGCCGGTGCCAGAAGGTCCTGCCCGCGACCCGCATGCCGCCGTTCCCGGCGCTCGGCCCGGCGGCCGAGGATGTCCCGCCGGAGCGGATCTACGCGATCGCCTCCTCCTTCGGGCTGGATTACGGCCCGGCCTTCCGGCTGGCCGAACGGGTCCGGACCGAAGGGCACGAGCGCGTCGACGTCGATCTTCGGGCCGCTGCCCGCCCTGCCCATCCGATGCTGGAATGGGGGGTGAACCCGCTGAGCCTCGATGCGGCCTTCCATGGGCTTGTCGGCCTGTTCGACAGGTTTTCGGGCGACGTGGAGGGCGCGCCCTATATCCCGGTCCGCTTCGGTTCGGCCACGCTGCTGGCGGAAGGCCTTCCCCGACGCGCGCGCATTGCGATCGAGCGGGTCAGCGCTCACTCGATCAAGGCCCGCTTTCTGATCGAGGCGGGGGACGGCCAGCCGCTCCTTCTCTTGGAGGATTGTCGTTTCCGCCGGACCTGGTTCCAGCAGCCGCACACCCTGGCGTCGCTTGCCTTCCACTACGAGTCCGTCCCGGTGGTCGAAGCGCGTCTGGAGCACCCCGCCCCGGAGGCGCCCGACCGCGTCTTGGAGGCGCCTGCGCCGGCCGTGCCGGACGACGGCTCGCTGCTGCTGCAGGCCGCCATCCTGAGGGCCTGTCACGACATGGCATTGCAGCTGGCCGATCCGGCAGGGGGGCTCTCCCTCTTCGCCGTGCCGGGCGACCGGGACTTCCGCGCCTTCCTGTCGAATGCCCTCCATCTCCTGGAAGGGGCCGGGATGGCCGAAAAACAGGATCGCGCCTGGCAGGTCCAGCTACTCTGCGACCTGCCCGCCATCGAAGAAACCCTTGCGGAATTCACGGCCGAGCGCCCGGATCGCGGCGTGGAGGCGGTAATGCTCGCCGATATCCGCGCTAATGCGCTCTCGCATATCCAGGCACTGCAGACGCAGGACGCGGCTGTGTTGGACTATGCCGGAACGGCCATGAGCCGAACGCTCCGCCTACATTCGCCGCAGGCCCGCGAGCGCAACGCCATCATCCTGGCGGCCGCGGAGAAAGCCGTCTCCGCAGGCCGCGGCCCCGCGCCGGTCATCGTCCAGATCGGCGCGTCGGCCCGGGATTTCAGCCAGCGGCTGGCGGACCTTGCCGGACAGGCGGGCGGCTGCCTCGTCATCATCGAGCCCGCGGACGATCTGCGGCGCGGGGTCGAAATGCTCTTCGAGGCCAGCGGGCGCGTGCTGGTCACCGCATCGGCGGCGGCGCTCGGCGGCGCCGACCTCATCGTCAGCAGCTGCGACCGGCTGCATGCCATGCTCGCGGCGGATGAAGCCCTGTCCGCGGCGCTGGCCACGGGGCTGGACAACGGTGCGCGGCTGCTTGCCGCCGAAACGCTACCCTCCCCGATCTGCGATTTCCTCTTCGGCCTCACGCCGGGCTGGTTCTCCGGCAGCCTGTCGGAGGATTTCCCGGTCGGCAAGCTGGCCGGCGAAGAGGAATGGCGGCGGCGGCTCGCCGCGCTCACGAAGACCCCGCCGGTCCTCCACACGGTTTCCAGGGCCCATGGCGCGCTGCTGCTGGTCGAGGTTTCCCCGACCCGCAGGCGCCGCGCGGAACAGGAGGCGCGCGATGTCCCCTTCCTGCCGCTGGGGTCGGCGGCGGGCGCCCTGACGGGCCTGCCTGCCATCGCCCTGCATCAGCCCGATGCCGGGCTGGACGCGGCGCTCGACGCCGGCCAGCAGGCCGGTTTCCTGCTTTACGCCGCCCCGTCGGACCACGGCGAGGATGCGGGCGGCCTGGCACAGGAAGCCCACGGGCTGGCCAAGGTCGCCGAAGTCCTGCAGGCAAGGGCCGCGGCCGGGCACCGGTCGACGCTCGTCCTCCTCCTGCCCGGCGGCGCGCCGGACGGCCGCCGCGGCGACGGGATCGCGGCATCGCCGCTTGCCACCGGGCTCTGGACGTTCGCCCGCGTCTTGGCGAACGAATTCAGCGACCTCGACATCCATCTCGTGGATGCGGCACCCGGCGCCTGGCGCAAGGCGCTCCGGCTCGTGGGCGCCGGCCATGACGAACGGGAATGGCGCATACCGGCGGCAACCGGACATGCCGAGGCCCTGCGGGCGGTCGGCGGATCGGTCGACCCGCACACCGTCTCCTCGGCGGACTTTGCGGCCGCGACCGTACGGCAACGCACCCCCTCGCGCGTCGACAGCCTCTATTGGGAAAGCATGGAACGGCCGACACCGCAGGCCGGCGAGGTGCTCGTCGAGATCGCCGCTGCGGGATTGAACTTCCGCGACGTGATGTGGGCCATGGGGCTTCTGCCCGAAGAGGCGCTGGAAGACGGTTTTGCCGGCACCACGATCGGCATGGAGTTTTCCGGCCGCGTCACCGCTGTCGGCGCCGGCGTCAGCGACCTTGCCGCGGGGGACCGGGTGATGGGCATCGGCCCGGCCGCCTTCTCCACCCATACCGTCATCCAGCGCGCCGGATTGGCCAAGGTTCCGCAGGAGCTGGACCTGACCGCGGCGGCCACCGTTCCCGTGACCTTCCTGACGGCCTGGTACGCGCTGGTCGAGCTCGGCCGCGCGCGGGCGGGGGAAACGATCCTCATACACGGCGCGGCCGGCGGTGTCGGCCTCGCCGCCATCCAGATCGCCAAGGCCCTCGGCCTGACGATCATCGGCACGGCGGGAAGCGACGAGAAGCGCCATTACCTGCGCTCGCTCGGCGTCGAGCAGGTCTTCGATTCCCGGTCCCTCTCCTTCGTCGCCGACGTGATGGCGGCGACGGCCGGCGCGGGCGTCGACCTGGTGCTGAACTCGCTGTTCTCGGACGCGATGGAACGCAGCATCGAACTGCTCAAGCCGTTCGGGCGCTTCCTCGAACTCGGCAAGCGGGACTATTACGCCAACCGCAAGATCGGCCTGCGCCCCTTCCGGCGCAACATCAGCTATTTCGGCATCGATGCGGACCAGTTGCCGCTGAAGGCGCCGGCCCTGACGAAGGCGATCTTCGAGCAGCTCGGCGCGCTCTTCGCCAAGGGCGACCTTCGCGCCCTGCCCTACAGGACCTTCGCGCATGACGAGATCGCCGATGCCTTCCGGCTGATGCAGAATGCCGGGCATGTCGGCAAGATCGTGCTCCTGCCGCCGCAGGCGGGCCGCGACGCCATCGCGAAGGCGGACGGCAAGCCCCTGGCACTGTCGTCCGACGGGATTCACGTCGTCGTCGGCGGCATCGGCGGTTTCGGCCTTGCCGCCGCCGACTGGCTCGTTGCCCATGGTGCGCGGCGGCTCGCCCTCGTGACGCGGCGCGGCGCGGGCGACGCGGAAACCGAGGCGGCGGTCGCCCGCTGGCGCAAGCGGGGCGTAACGGCCGGCCTGCATGCCTGCGACGTGACCGATGCGGCCGCGCTCGACGCACTGCTCGCCGGCCTGCGGGCACAGGCGCCGATCCGCGGGATCGTCCACGCCGCCATGGTGCTGGACGATGCGCTGCTGCCCAACCTGACGGAAGAGCGCTTCCGCAAGGTCATCGCCGTCAAGGCCGAGGGCGCCGCGCTGCTCGACAGGGCGACCCGGCAGGACAGGCTCGACCATTTCCTGATGTTCTCCTCGGCGACGACGCTGGTCGGCAATCCCGGCCAGGGCAACTATGTCGCGGCCAACGGCTATCTCGAAGGGCTGGCCCGCCGGCGGCGGCAGGAGGGGCTTCCGGCGCTCGCCGTCGCCTTCGGCGCGATCTCGGACCGGGGGTATCTCGCCCGCAACGACGAGGTCGGCGACCTCCTGGCCCGGCGCATCGGCAGCGTCGCGATGAAGGCTATGACCGCCCTTGCCATGGTCGAGGCCCATATGCGCCTCGATCCAGGAACCGTCGAGGCCGCCGTCTTCGTCTGCTCGCCGATCGACTGGGCCGCGGCCCGCAGCCTGAAGATCGTCGGGACGCCGCTTTTCGAAGTGCTGCTGCGGCAGGCGGGCCCGGCGGGCGCGGCCAGCGGCGCGGAAACCGTCGACCTTGCCGCCCTCATCGCGGAAAAGAGCGAGGCGGAGGCGCTCGAGGCGCTTTATGCGCTCGTCGCGCAGGAGATGGCGACGATCCTGCGCGTGCCCGAAAGCGCGCTCGGCCGGGACAAGATCCTCAAGGATGTCGGCCTGGACAGCCTCATGGCCGTGGAACTCGCCCTCGGCTTCAAGGAGAAGACGGGCTTCGACATTCCGATCACCAGCGTCGGCGAGACGACCACCGTCGAGCAGGTCGTGCGGAAACTCTACGAGAAGGTTGCGCGCGCCGAAGAGGCGGAGCACGATAGGGATGACCTCGACGATATCGAGGCCCTGGCCGAACAGCACATGGTCTCCTCCCCGACCGCATCGCGGAGCACGTGACGCGCATGGATGAACTGCCCGCCAGCCGCATGGCACGGGAACGCAAGGCGGCGCTGCTGCAACGGATGCGCGGCGTCTCCGCCATGGAAGGTCGTGCCGGCCTATCGGCCGGTGCGCAGGACCGCCACGTGCCGCGTTTCGAGGACCTGCCCGAATACCGCCAGATCCGCATGCAGGAGCTGGCCGGCGAACTCGTGAAGATCGACAATCCCTTTTATCGGACGCACGATGTCGGCGCCGGCGCCAGGACCGAGATCGGCGGCCGGAGCATCGCGAACTTCGCGTCCTACGACTATCTCGGCGCCAACCGCCATCCGTCCGTCCATGCCCGCGTGCGCGATGCGCTCGACCGCTACGGCCTCTCGGCCTCGGCAAGCCGGGTCGTCGCCGGCGAGCGGCCGGTCCACCGGGAGCTGGAGGCACGCCTTGCGGACACCTATGGGGTGGAGGACGCCGTCGTCTTCGTCAGCGGCTACCTGACGAACGTGACGACCCTCGGCACGATCCTCGGCCCAGAGGATCTCGTCATCCACGACGAGTTCATCCACAACAGCGCGCTCGCCGGCATCAAGCTTTCCGGTGCGGCGCGGCGCTTCTTCCGGCACAACGACACGGTGCATCTTGAAGAGCTTCTGCTCAATTTCTCCGGGAAGTTCCGCCGCATCCTGGTGATCGTCGAGGGCGTCTATTCCATGGACGGGGACCTTGCGGACCTGCCGCGCCTCGTCGAGCTGCGCACCCGCTACGGTTTCTGGCTGATGGTCGACGAGGCCCATGCCCTCGGCGTCCTCGGCTCCGGCGGGCGCGGGACCCACGAGCATTTCGGCATGGACCCCGCCTGCGTCGACATCTGGATGGGCACGCTGTCGAAGACGACGTCGAGCTGCGGCGGCTACATCGCGGGCAGCGAGGCCCTGACGACGATCCTCAAGGGGGCGGCCGGCGGTTTCGTCTACAGCGTGGGCCTGGCACCGGCCCTTGCGGCGGGCGCCCTTGCAAGCCTAGACCTTCTGGCCCTGGAGCCCGAACGCATGGCGCGGCTGCGCAACAACGGCCGCCTGTTCCTCGACCTTGCGCGCCAGGCCGGCCTCGATACCGGCCTCAGCGAAGGCCATTCGGTGGTGCCGGTGATCGTCGGCGACTCGCTGCGGGCGGTCCGCCTTTCGAACGACCTGCTGGCCGCCGGCGTCAACGTGCTGCCGATCATCCACCCCGCCGTGCCCGAAGGCCAGGCGCGGCTGCGCTTCTTCATCACCAGCGAGCACGACGAAGACCAGATCCGGGAAACGGTGGCGCTGACGGCAAGGCTGCTCGGCGACCTCGTGCGCGACAATTTCGGATTGAACGCCATCGACCCCACCCAGATCGCGCGCCTGCTCTCGGGGACCTGACATGCGCCATGTCCTCGTCACCGGCGGGTCGAGCGGCATCGGCCTCGCCATTGCCGTGCAGCTGCTTGCGCGCGGTGACCGCATCACCCTCATCGCCCGCGATGAAGGCCGGCTGGCGGAGGCGCAGCGCGCGCTGTCGCAGGCAGGGGCACAGGCGCAACGGGTCCTAGGCATGCCGGCCGATGTCACCGATGCCGAAGCCCTCGGCGACGCCGTCGCCCGCTGCACGGCCCGGTTCGGCGGCGTCGACATGCTCGCTGCCTGCGCCGGGATCGTCGAACCGGCCCGCTTCGTCGACCAGGACGGGGCCGCCTTCGACCGGCAGATCGCCGTCAATGTGACCGGGGTCGCCAACAGCGTGCGTTTGGTTCTTCCGGCCATGTTGGAACGGGGCCGAGGCCGGGTCGGGATCGTGTCTTCGGGCGCGGGCCTGATCGGCATTCCGGGCTACAGCGCCTATTGCACGTCAAAATTCGCCCTCAGGGGCCTTGCCGCCGCCTTACGGCTAGAAACGGCCGGAAGCGGGGTCTCAGTTTCAATTTGCTTTCCGCCGGACACGCTGACACCGCAGTTCGAACGCGAATTGCCGTTGCGCCCGCCGGAAGCGCAGGCGATCATGGGGCGCGTCAGGCCGATCGATGCCCGGACGGTGGCCGGGATCATCCTTGCCGGCATGGAGAAAAACAGGCGCGAGATTCACTTTGGGCTGACCCTTCGCCTGCTCGGTTATTTCGGGCCCCTTGCCTCCACCTATATCGAAATGCGCCATGGCCGCAGATATGCAATAAAGGCTGACGATCCGCCAAGCGCGCCCTAATATGGCCTCTGGGCCTTGAAATAAACCTGCGAATAGAGAGGTGAAATCGCCTTTCCATTTACCTGACGGATGAAAGTACTTTCAATGCTGCAACGTCTTCTCAAAAGATTCAAACATCCGCCAGGCACACACGAGGTCGAACAGGTATTCAGCCAGTACGAAATGAGCATGCCGGCGCATCAGAATGCCATCAATGCCCTTCCTGGTTGGAATTCATCGTTTCCCGGAGGCAATACGCTTTCAGCAGGAAACCATCCGCTTCATGCTGACAGTCGGATCATCGAGGCAATGCGGGCCTATGGTCCACTCGAAGGCAAGCTCGTATTGGAAATCGGCCCGCTCGAGGGCATGCATACCTACATGCTCAGCCAGGAGCGCCCGGCGCGCATCGACGCGATCGAGGCTAACCGCCTGTGTTTCCTGCGCTGCCTAGTGACCAAGGAGATCCTGCAACTCGATCGGGCACGGTTTTATCTTGGCAATATCCAGCCTTGGCTTGAGAAAGAGGACACCGTCTATGATTTTGCGCTCGCCTCTGGCGTGCTCTACCACCTGCCGGACCCGGCGAACTTTCTGCTGCAGCTCTCGCGCAGGGCGCAAGCCATCTTCATCTGGACTCATTTTTTCCATGATGAGGCGATGCCACACGGCGACCCGCGACGAAACCCTTTCAGCGGTCGCGTAGAGACGCGAACCATCGAGGGCCTTTCGGTCCGCTACTATGAACGAAGCTATCAGCACGCAAACACGAACGCATCCTTCTGCGGCGGCATGAAAGACCGGCATTACTGGATGCACCGCGACGACATCTTGTCCCTGCTCCAGCGGGTAGGGTATAGGACCATTGAGGTTCAGGCAGAAGAACTGGCGCATGGTGGGGGGCCTTGCTTCTCCGTTTTTGCACGAAAGTAACCGCGATCGGCCGCCAGCTGGTGAAATGGGAAGACGTTTTGCTGTTCAACCTCGAATTCGACCATGGCGATGTCCTTGAAGGATACCTCATCCCGGATGGTTTCTCGGACCAGCCCGCCATCCGCGTTCTCGGCGAGGAGGGGGAACTCCTGCGGATGAAATGCGCAGAGCCGCGCCCGGCCGTCGTCCAGTCGGGACGGCACGAGACCGGCCTAGTCGGTTTCCGTCTCGACGATACGATATTGCCGGGGCTGGCGGCCCGCCGGCTGCTGGAGATCCGCGATGTCAGGAGCGGCATCCTCGTTTATCGCCGTCCCGGGGCACGGCACCAAGTTCCCCTGAAGGTCTTCCGCATGGAATTCCAAATGCTGCCGCTGTTGAAGCTCGACCATCATTGCGGCAAGCACTTCCAGTACGAGCTGACAGGCTTGGAGCGCTTCGGCCAGGAGACCGCCCTGCAGGCCTTCCACCTTAATGCTGTCGATTCGATCTATCTGAGCGGCCGTCTTCATTTGCGCAATTTCGAGGAATTTTTCGACAAGGGTTTCCAGGTGGTCGGTTATTTGCCCGATCCCTATTATGAAATGGCCAGTCGACTCGCCCTGCTCAAACGGCTTTCCCAAACCCAGATCAGCATTCTCGGCGAACGCGATCGGCTCGCGCTGGCGTCCGCCGCCGCGCATTTCGCGGAGGTCGCTCTCGACGACGAGCGCTCGCTCAAGAAGGCCCTGCAGACGGCGGGCCCCAGGATACGCGACGTCTTCGTCTCGCCGGCGACCCGCCAGCTCGCCCGTTCCACCCCGGACCAGCCGGTATCGCGCCGGGATGTCGCGCCTGCGATCGATCTGCTGTCGCGCTTTGCCGTGGTCGGCCAGGATGGAGTGCCGCTGCATTTCGAAAGCGCACTCGCCGAACTGCTGGAGCTGCCTCTGGAGGACATTCCTTCCGTGAGCCGGCATTCCATCCTCGATGCGATCGCCACCCGGCTCCGGCGCCTGCCCATGGCGGAAGGCCTGCTGGAAACAGACTTGATTTTACATCACTATGTGCAAGAGGCCGCCGCCTCGCATGTCTTTAGCGCCGAATGACGGCAGGTTCCCATGACAAAGACCAAAATTGACGAGCTTTCAAGAGCAGGACCCGTCATCGACGATATGGTTGCTGAGCCGCAGGGCGCGAGTACGCCGGCGCTCTCGTCAAGCGTGGAGACCGTCGAATATTCTCGCGTGCAGGATCGGCCGCAGTCCATGCCGAAAGCCGGTGGCCGAACGCCTTGGCGCCTCATCGTCTTCAGCCTGATCGTGCTCGTGCCGTTTCTCGCGAGCGTGATTTACTATGCCTTCGTCGCGGCCGACCAGTATACCGCGGAGGCCCGCTTTGCCGTCCGTTCCTTGGCGGACGAAGAGACTGAGGACGAGAGCGACGTCAGCATCCTCAAGATGTCGCCCGCCTCCCAGGATGCCTATGTGGTCACCAGCTTCATCCATTCGACCGAAATCCTCCGACGGATTGGCAACCATCTCGATTATAAGGCGATGTTCGTTCGCGACGGTTCGGACTTCTATGCGGAATTCGATCCCCGCGATTCCGCCGAGGAGTTCCTAAACTACTGGAACCACCAAGTTTCCACCTATATTGACGGCCCGTCCAGTATCGTCGTCCTGCGTGTGCGCACCTTCAGCCCCGAGGACTCCATCAAGCTCGCCAATGCTATTCTCGATGAGAGTGAAAAACTCATCAACGAACTTTCGACGCGCTCGCGCAACGACATGATCGCAAGCGTCCTTACCGAGGTCGAGCGCACTGGCAAGATCTATGGGGAGGCCTTGGCCGAACTTAACCGCTTCCAGAAGGAAGCCGGCTTGCTCAGTCCTGAAGCGCAGGCCGAACAGACAGGCAAGCTCCTAACCGGACTCATAGCGCAGAAGCTCGAACTCGACAGCCGTCTTTTCGTGATCCAGCAGTCGAACGGCATCGATTCCCCAACCTACCGGCAACTCGTTCTCGGCAGAAAGAGCATCGAGGCCCAGATTGAGGAGCTGCGCAATCAGATGACCGGCAAGGAAGTGGAATCCTACGCCAATACGTTGAACACCTTCGCACGGCTTGAGACCGACCGGATGGTGGCGGAGAAACTCTACGAGGCGACGCGCCATCACTACGAGATGTCACTGGCGGCAGCCATGCGTAAGGCTCTCTATCTCACCGTTTTCGTGCGGCCAATGCTGCCGGAGGAGGCACTCTATCCCAAGCGGGTAATGACGCCCGTCCTCACGCTCTTCTTTCTATTCGTCCTTTGGGCCACGCTGTCGCTGGCTTGGGCATCTATCGAAGATCACCGACTTTGAAGCGCACATGATCCGGTTTAGCAACGTCTCGAAGCATTTTAGGACCCAGCAGCACCGCAAGACGATCCTCGACCGGGTGAGCGTCGAATTCCAGCAGGGCTATTCCTATGGCATCCTGGGGGTGAACGGGGCGGGTAAGTCGACGACGATGCGGATAATTGCCGGCACGATGCTGCCCAATGGCGGCCGGATATGGAAGGACCTGCGGGTCTCCTGGCCGCTCGGCTTCTCCGGCGGCTTCCATCCTGCCATGACCGGACGGGAAAACCTGAACTTCGTCGCCCGCGCCTATGGGGAAAACGTGCGCCGGGTCGCCAGTTTCGTCGAGGATTTTGCCGAGCTCGGCGACTATATCAACGCGCCGGTGCGGACCTATTCCTCCGGCATGGGCGCTCGGCTCGCCTTCGGCCTCTCCATGGCGATCGAATTCGACTGCTACCTCGTCGATGAGATCACAGCCGTCGGGGACGCGCGCTTTCAGAAGAAATGCCGTGACGCATTCGAAAATCGCCGTAAGAATGCCGATATCATCATGATCTCGCATAGCATGGACACGATTAAAAGCTATTGTGACAAGGGTATGCTGCTAGTCGATGGCCGGTTAATGGTTTTCGACAAAGTGGACGAGGCTATTGAAACCTACTACCGACTCAACCGCTGACAGGAGCGGGCATCGGACAGGCAAAGAAATGACCGAACGACTGACATACGAAAAGGACGTCCCGCGGGGGAAAGGTGGCCTAGCGGCAAGCCAGGACATGGCCACGCGCCTGTCGGCTACCGCCCGCAAGCTACGTTTCTCCACATCTAGCCGCAGCGCCCTCTACAAGGCCGTCGGCTTGCGGCCGCAGCTTTCGGAACGACTCTTTGCTACCGCCATCTTGCTGGTCACCATCTTCTACCTGCTCGTACCAAACGCCCTTTCGGTCTTCTATTTCGGCTATCTCGCCTCCGACCAGTTCCAGACGGAAGCACGGTTCACCGTCCGCTCGTCGACACCCGCTATCGGCAAGGACCAGATGGCGAAGGTCACCGGCATTCCCAAGGCAAAGATCGTGCAGGACACGCAAATGGTCACGAACTACATTGAGAGTCGTGACATGCTCGAACTCTTAGAGGAGGAAGTTGGCCTTAAAGCCATGTATTCCGACCCAGCCATTGACATCTGGGCCCGCCTTCCCGACGATGCAACTATCGAGGATCGCCTCGACTACTGGCAGGATATGGTGTCGACCGTGATTAATCCGGCGAGTGGCATCGTGACGGTGAAAGTCCGGGCTTTCACCCCGGAAACCTCCCACCGGATTCTCGACAAGGTGGTCTCCGCCTCCGAGATCATGGTCAACCGAGTCAACGACCGCATGTGGAGCGACATCACCGCGACCACTCGTACGAACCTTGACGCGGCGACCATCCAACTGCGCAAGGCCCGTGAAGAGCTTCAGGCCGCCCGCAACCGCAGCGGCGTGCTGACCGTGGAAGGCAGTTCGCTGATCCTATCCAATCTTATCAGCACCGTCGAAGGCGAGCGGCTGAAACTGCAACAGCGCTACGATTCGCAGAGCGTCGTCGTCTCGAAGAACGCCCCGCAGATGCGCGTCCTTCTTCGGGACATCCACAGCAAAGAAGAGCAAGTTGCGCAACTTCGCGCTCAACTCGCCGGCGAAACTGCCAAAAACGCAAACCTTGCAGATGTCTTACTCGATTTCTCCCAGCTTCAGCTGGCGGAAAGCCTTGCCGTACAGCAGTTTTCTTCAAGCGTGAAGGCCTTTGAGCAGGTCCAGTTCACAAGCCAGCAGCAGTTGCTCTATCTTGACACCTTCCTGAAGCCGCGGCCTCCGGAAGAGGCGGAATATCCCAAGCGTTTATTATGGATCATTGGGACCGCTATCGCGAGCCTCCTGGCCTGGAGCGTGACTCTCGGTCTACTCAACGTGCTTCGCAACTACATGTCCCATTAACTCCGTGTCATGCATCTAGGCCAGACCGCGCGTGAAAGACTTTATGCTGCGCTGCCGAAGCCGGCGGCGCAGCGTGCAAGTGAGTTTGTCAGCAGCACCGAAATCCGGCGCCTTCTTGTCCTGACGAAGCCGGGTAGTCCGAGCTTTTCTTATTATATTGAGGATCGTCTTCGCGAATTGGCCGTACCGGTGGAAATCCGCGCTCTCGATGCCAAGCTCGATGACCTCGATCCAAGTGGAACATTCGTGATTCTGTGTCGCTACGTCAAACCGCGACAGCTGATCTGGTTGTTCCGTCATCGTTGCGACCTTTCCGGCATCGGCCTATTCATCGACGACGATATTGCTGCCATGGTTGCTTCCAAAGACGGACCGCTGGACTACCGGGCCTATCTTTTGGGCATGGGTATCCTGCCATTGCCCCTGCTCAACGGCCTTCTCACCCATCTATGGACCTCGACAGAAGCGTTGGCGGAGGCGCTGGCGCAAGATGGGTTGGTAGGATCCATCCTGCCACCACGGCCTAGGCAGGAGCACTATCGCTCAACCGGGACACGGTCAGCCGCGAAGGATATCGTGCGCGTAGTCTTTCATGCCACGGGCGCTCATTTTTCTGAACACCGCTTCCTGATCCCGATCGTTGTCGAGATGCTGGCACGCCACACGTTCCTCTCGTTCGAAGTGATCGCAGATGGTGCACCTATCCGGTGGTGGAACGACCTTACAATCGATCCGGCGCGCTTGAGGATATGCTCCCCCCTGCCATGGCCGGATTATTTTCAGAAAACTGCGGCGGAGCATGTCGATATTGCCCTCGTTCCATTGTTACCAAGCAAAACGAATGATAGAAGATCCGACACGAAGCGCATCGACGTTAGCCGCATGCAGGCGGCTGCAATCTATTCGAACTGCGATATCTACCGTAGATGCGCCATGCCTGGCGAAATTTTCGCCGACCACAGTCCAGAGGCATGGAGGCTGAAAATCGATCGCTTGGCCAGCGACCCCTTCCTTCGGGAACGGGCGCGAGCGGCAACGATGGCGTCGATGGCGACCATGCGTGCAGTGTCGCAACCGAGCTTTCCGGGCCTCGCTTTTCACCCAAACAGGTATCTTTATGACAAGTGATCGACAGTCGATCCTCGACGCCTTGCGCGAGAAACGCAATGTCATGACGGCCGTCATGCTGCGTGACATGCGGACGCGCTTCTTCAACCACGGCCTCGGCTTCTTGATAGTCTCTCTTTGGCCGCTTGCACACATGTTGATCCTGATCGGGATCTATAGACTGTTCGGGCGAACCGCTCCGTTCGGCGATAGTATGCCGGTTTTTTTCATTACCGGGCTTATCCCTACGTTCACTTTCATGTACGTTTCAAGGTTCATGTCACTGTCTCTCATCCTGAACCGGCCAATGCTTGCTTTTCCAGTGGTGAAGGTCCTCGACATCATGGCTGCTCGTGCGTTCCTCGAAGTCATCGCAGCCTTCCTGACGCTCTTTTCTGTCTTCGCCATCCTGCTACTGTCTGGCGACAACCCCTTCCCCCGGGACCCCTTCCAAGCCTTCTATGCCTATCTGGCACTTCTCCTGCTTGCCATCGGGGTTGGGTTAGTCGCGGGCGTCATCACCATGGTTTTTAATTTCTTTGCTACAGTCTACGCACTTTTTATGATCCTGATCTATATCCTATCAGGCACACTCTTCGTCGCTGCCGCACTTCCGGAGTCAATTCTCCATCCCCTATCTTTCAACCCGGTTCTCCATGCTGTCGAGTGGATGCGGATTGCGTATTACGAAGGTTACAGCGATCGGATTCTAGACAAGGAGTATCTCATCGGCTTCGGAATGACTTCCCTCTGCCTCGGCCTCCTTATGGAACGAGTTTTTCGCCGGATTATGCTAGAAGGCTGACGACCCATGGCCCTGCACATCATCGCTAAGAACGATCTGCAAAAAGTGGCAAACGAGAAACCATGCCAATGGGAAAGCACGGGCGACGACCCAGTCTTCCATATCATCCTGCCAATCCGCCGCAATCCATATCTCGTCTTGTTGCTAACCTGCGATGAAGAAGACATCGATCCGAAGATTTATGTTGATCGCGGCTTTGGCTTCCGGGAAAAGGATGCCGTGGTAATCCCTCCGGCGCGCACGTTCTTGATCCAAGCGGATGTTGGGTGCTACGGCCTCATCCAGAGCCTCCGAGTGGACCCGGCGAGCTTTCCAACAAGACTGACCTTCGATGCCCGCGCTTTCGGAACGGCCGCCGAGGCACAGGCCTGTGTACGCACCCTTACTCGCGTCGGGGACCATACCAACATAATCGACCTTGGCCGCCTGCCGCGTCTCAAATTGCCGGTCCCGCGCCTGTCGTTCCGTCGGCGGGCGAACCTTGCCTCCCGCTATTCCGATGCGTGCTACGCCCTGGCTGAGGCCCAGGCACCAATGGCGCTTCCGGCCGGGAACAGCCCCTGGCTCAGCATCGTCGTTCCCATTTACAATACCTCGGCGCGCTATCTGGACGATCTCGTCCAGTCTTTCCTGGCGCAGAAGGAGGCGGGTGCCGAGCTGATCCTCAGCGACGACGCCTCAACATCGCAGGAAACAAGGCGATGGCTGGCGAAGCCGCCGCCGCAGGCCGCCATCAGAATTATTCGCAATGCGGCCAATGGCGGCATCGCGAACGCGACGAATGCTGGCCTTGCCAAGGCGGGCGGGCGCTGGGTTACACTTCTCGACCACGACGACGTCATCGCTCCCCATGCGCTCCGCCTCGTCCGAGAGGCGCTCGCGCGCAATCCGGATGCGCTGTTCCTCTATACGGATGAGCTCGTCGTTGATGACGCACTGCAGGCGACCGGGCTGATGCTGAAGCCGGCCTATGATCCCGTTCTTCTGACCGGCGTGAACTATATCAACCACTTCTCCTTCTACCGACGGGATCGCCTTGCCGGGATCGGCAACCTGCGGACGGGCTATGACGGCTCGCAGGACTACGACCTGCTGCTACGCTATCTCGAAGGAACTGCGCGGAACCAGGTGCTCCACCTGCCCTACCCCGCCTATTGGTGGCGGCGCACGGGCCACACCTATTCCCGAAAATTCCTCGATGCGGCGACGAAAGCGGCGCGAACCGCCATCGCCGACCGCTTTGCCCGCGAAGGCATACCGGTCCGCGTCGAGGGCGCGATTACCGAGACCCTGCACCGCGTCCTGTTCGACCGCGCCGCAACGGACTGGCCCAGGCTCTCGGTCATCATTCCGAGCCGCAACAGCTATGACCTCATATCCCGCGTGCTAAGCGACCTCTTCGAGAAGACGGATTATCCGGCCCTGGAGGTTATCGTGATCGACAACGGAACAACCGACATCCGCGTGCTGGACCTTTACAAATTCTATTCCATGCGCTTCCCAGCCTTTTCCGTTTATATCGAGCCTGTAACGTTCAATTTTGCCCGTGCGGTCAACAAGGGCATTTCGCTTGCCAGCGGCGAGCACTATCTCATCCTCAACAACGATATCGAAGTAATCGAGCCCAGCTGGCTGAAGGAGATGGTGTCCTGCCTCTCCTTCCCCAGAACCGGCGTGGTGGGCGCAAAGCTACTCTACCCGAACGGCAGGATCCAGCATGCCGGCGTCATAGCAGGCTTCGGTGGGCTGGCGGGCCACTGGTACCTCAACAAGAACCGGAATTTCGGTGGCCCTCTGAACCGGCTTCACCTGCGCAATTCGATGACCTGCGTGACAGGTGCCACCATGCTACTCTCAGGTGAATGCGTTCGGTCCGTCGGTACTTGGGACGAGGTCTCTTTTGCCGTTGCCTACAACGATGTGGACTATTGCTTAAGAGCCCACAAGGCAGGGTTCAACGTCGTGTGGACCCCCTTTGCCTGCCTCTACCACCACGAATCCGCATCACGCGGCTCTGATCTTTCCGGTGAGCGACGAGCCCGCTTTGAACGAGAGAAGGACAACTTGCGACACCTTCACAAGACAGAAGCCTTCCAAGATCCTGCAATTAATCCAGCCTATGACCGCCGGCACTCCGATCCGACCGTACTGATACCAAAGATGCTACACTTTGAAAGGCGCTGGCGATAAACAAAGTGCGGTGCTCCCTGATCTTGGACACCTGGCTGGAGGGTTTTCCGGGCTTAAGCTCATGGCGGATGGGGTACGCCAGAGCCATTCATAAGTGCTATCGGTGGTTTGTTGCCGATGGCGCTATGGGGTCGCACCTCAATCGCGCACAGGGCCTCACGAGCCAGATCGATCTGGATGGACGATGCCATAACCAAAGTCGAACGAGGAATGGCCGGGAAAGAACGGTCTTCCACAAAGATGCAAAGTGAGGTACGCGTTTCGTTATCCAGCATCGCAAGTGCCAGATAAGTACCTTTAGCGAAATACATCAGCTTCTTTTCTGAATTTTACTATTCAGCGTGGAACCGAATTTAACAATACGATCCGAGCGCTTAAAGAAAAGGGATAAGATATATCAATGACATCAGACAAGCCTACCCCACTCGAAATCGTAGAGAGAAGCGAATTCTTTGATGCTGACTGGTATCTTGACGCCTATCCAGATGTTCGTCTGATGCAGTTTGGAGCGGCCGAACACTATCTCTGGATTGGTTGGAGGCTTGGTCGCGACCCAGGCCCGAATTTTTGTTTAAATGACTATCTTATAATGAATCCGCAGTTGCGCGGGGGTGACGTTTGCCCACTCGTTCACCTCGCGAATACCCAGAGACTTGACGCTACGATACCTATTCCGGCCAAGGGGCAGGATAGCACGACCTTGGAAAGTGAAGAGAACAAAGAAGAATTCTCTTATCGTCAACAAGATGAGATAAAATGTGTTTCTGAGTCACGTCTTTTTAATGCAGAATGGTATAAAGAGTCCTATCCTGAGGTTAAAAGATCAAAGAATAGACCAGAAGAGCACTATATAATAACTGGAGCTACACAATTTTTAAACCCATCTCCTGAGTTTAGTACAAGATTTTATGTTCAAAATCATCCAGATGTTCTTAGATCCGGAATGAATCCGCTTGCCCATTATGAACGGTGGGGGCGATCCGAAGGACGCGTTATCCTTCCAGCTTATCTTGATGCACCCGAGACCGATCCCGCGGTACTCGCGTCAACCCATCTCTTGCACGAGGATATATGGCCCGACGCCATATCGGCCAAAGCTTATCTTTCTTGGCGGCTGAATGAAAAAGTAGTCGGGGAACCCGCACGGATGTCGCTGAATTTCGAGGTGCAAGAAACGAAGCGCTTCTTGGCCGCCATAAAGCAATGCGCACAAGATGACTTCGACTCCGAATTTGTCTCTGTTGTCATGCCCGCCTACAATCGAGGTACCAAGATCGGAGCAGCGATCGAATCTGTCCTGAATCAGTCGTGGAGGAATTTAGAATTACTTATAATTGACGATGGAAGCACGGATAATACGCTTGATGTCATCTCAAAATATTCTGACAAAAGGATAAAGTTATTTAAGTCAAACCATAAAGGAGTGAGCAGAGCGCGAAATATTGGCCTAAATGAAGCTAATGGAGAAATTATATTCTATCTAGATTCTGATAACACATGGACTCCACACTTTATTTGGCTAATGGTTCATAGCATTCGTCAATCTGGTGCCCGCTGCGGTTATGCGGGGGCCCGCCTCCAATCTCCCAATGGTTACTTGATAGGCTATCGAGGTGAAGCCTTTGATTGGGAGTCCTGCTTGGCGCAAAACTATGTGGATATGAATGTTTTCTGCCATCGCCGTGATTTTATCGACGCATATGGTAAGTTTGATGAAGATTTGCGCCGAATGGTCGATTGGGATCTTATTCTGCGTTACACACGGAATGAGGATGTATTTTATGCTCCATTCATTGGCTGTATCTATTCCGAAGATCACACTGATATGGGCCGCATTACGACATCACAGCCTATCGTATCATACAAACTAGTCCATTTTCGGAACGCGATGGACTGCAAGATATCGGACGCTGTAGGAAAAATTGGCTTTAACATCGCAATTAAAATTTTTGCTCCCTATGCTGACAGGAACGCTTGGGGTGATTTTCATTATGCCGAGTCACTGGCTGAGGCGTTCGAAAGACTTGGACATCGAGTCCGCATTGATTTCCGTGGACAATGGTATAGTCATCCAGTCATCGCAGATGATGTCGTGATTATGCTACGTGGCCTGGAAGCCTATAAACCACGCCCCACCCATCTGAATTTGCTTTGGGTCATCAGCCACCCCGACTCAGTTACGCCAGAAGAATACAATAGTTATCAGGGTATTTTCGTCGCATCGAGTTCTTACTCGGAATTACTCTCAGCGCTGCTCGGAAGGCAAGTCCAAACGCTTTGGCAGTGCACTGACCCTGATCGCTTTATGCCTTTCATAGAACAGACTACGACCGCAGGCGGGGAGGGAATTTCCGTTAAGGCAAATTACGGCATTTTTATCGGCAATTCTCGTCGCGAGTATCGTCAGATCGTTCGTTGGGCTGTGGACGCCAATCTGCCACTTGAGGTTATTGGACAAGATTGGGAGCCCTATCTCAATGCAGAAAGGATTATTGCGACAAACGCTCCCAATAAGGAACTCGCAAAACTTTATGGCAGCGCGGCATTCGTGCTGAATGATCACTGGGAGTCGATGCGCGATTTCGGGATCGTTTCGAATCGAATCTTCGACGTTCTTGCGGCCGGGGGGCAGTTGATCAGTGATAGAATGCAATCTATCGAGACGCTGTTTGGTGATGCGGTAGTCTGTGTGTCGTCGGCAGATGAGTTGAAGAATGCAGTGGCGTCGAACAAGGTCACCAGAAATGATGCGAAAAGACTTTCGCTAGCGGAAACTGTGCGCAAATGGCATAGTTTCGATGATCGTGCCGGGGCAATCATTGAGTGGATCAGAAAATACTTATCACCAAATATCTCTACAGAAGCGGCGAGTTCGCGTATAAAAGTGCAGTCTGGGCCAGCTTTATACAACGTTGGTATCGTCGCGCCTTGGAGCGATCCTAAAGCTCTAGATCTTACGATAGAGAGGATTTTCTCTCCGCTCACGACGGATCACGCGCTGAGTCTGATCAATATCTCCCGTCTTGAGTCGCCAGAGGACGTTCGTGCTGCAAATATCGATTGCTTAATCCTGGGGCCGGATTGTAATCCGATTACGCAAGATATGATCTCCGCGGTTAAGGAGGCGGATGAGCGAGGTTGCCATATCATCCTAGACATAGCTTCAGCTGATGGAAATCTAGCTTCTAAGGCAGCAGTTTATTACGCAGATGAGATTTGGGGTGATGGCAGGAAATCTCCTTCGGATTACGGTAGGGAGGTCACGACTATTGAAACAAAGCTTGATCCACGCATATGGCGTCTGTATCGTGTACCAAGAGTACTGGTCGCCTCTGAGGGACCTCTTAGACTGTTTGTGATCGTACATAATGCTGCGACTGACACCAAGCAGTTGTCAGCACTTATTCGTCAGATTGACATCATAGAGCGACATTCACCCGGTCGCATTGAGCTCCGGATTATCGGCGCCGTTTTTGAGGAGTTCGCGCATCTAGACTGGCTCAATGCCGATAATTGGCCCTTAGGATGCGATAGCTATTTCCAACGCGCAAAATGGCTTCTACAGAACATTCATGCTGATGTTGGCATGGTTCTACGCGGACAGCCTGACCGCTACATTCTTCAGATGATGGCGCTTGGCATTACACCAGTTGTTATCGCACCAGATGCGGAAAGCATCGCACGGCGAGACATCAAACCCGCAGCTTTGACGATATGCGAGACAGAAGTGGACGCACTTCATACTCTTCATGAATTAGTGGATAAACCTTCCAGTATTTTTGCGGCAAGGCAGGCGGCAGTTAAAGAGGTTTGGCATGAGTTTAATTTACTAACCAATAAAAGCCAAGTTCTTGATGTAATCATCAAAAGACATAGTGGTTCAGAAGGGTTTAATTGTGGAGAAATACGCAACTAGTAACGATATCGATGCTGTTCGTCGTTCATTCCTTTTTGACGCGGACTGGTATCTTAAAGAATATCCCGAAGTCGCTATTGCGGGATTGGATCCGGCCGATCATTACTGCAATCAAGGGTGGCGCCAAGGTTTAGCGCCTAGTACCTATTTTATACCAAAGCCTCATGATTCGCATAATCCACTCCTCTACGCTTTGCGCAATCAAACATTACGCAATCCAACCACGATTCTTCGAATGAATGGAGGCCTGAATCCCACTTACGTACCGATTGCAGAACCCGCCTTCGAAATACCAGGCTCGCTTAGCTCAACGCATATTGGCCCAGCCGAAGTGATCAGACCGAGTTACCCGGGACAGCCTATACGCTTTTCCGGCAAGATTGCAGTTCATCTGCATCTGTTCCACGTTGACATGATTGAGAGTTTTCGGAGGCTTCTTGGAAACGTTCCGGTGCCCTACGACCTGTATGTCAGCGTTCCACGAGCGTCAGAGGTAGTCACGGCAGAGATTGGTTTTGAGGGGCTTGAGAATGTGAAGCGCGTCATCGTAGCGAATTTTCCGAATATCGGACGCGATCTTGGCCCGATGATCGCCGGCTTCGGCAAGCATTTGTTACCTTATGACCTCGTCTACCACATGCATTCTAAGAGGAGCGATCACACACCGGAAAAAAGCGATTGGGCTGCCCAGCTCGGACACCATTTGCTTGCGTCACGCGAGCATGCAAGTGCCCTGATCGATATGTTTGCGTGCGATGCGAAACTTGGTTTGGTCTTCCCCGTCTACCATCCCGGCATCCGCAAGCAGATCAAATGGGGCGCCAATTTCGAGAACTGCAAACGGCTAATGACACGCATGGGCGTCAAGATTGAAGAAACAGACCTATGCCCCTTCCCTGCGGGATCCTTCTTCATCATTCGTAGAGAAGTTCTGCTTCCGCTAATCGCTGGCGATTTCAGCTTCTCCGAATTCGATCCAGAAAATGGGCAAGTTGACGGAACATTAGCGCATGCGATCGAGCGAACGTTTGCGCTCATTTGCCGTCAGCTCGGCTATCGCGCGCAGCAAGTCCGAGCGTCACAACCGTTTAAGTTAGCTTCGATCATGATGGACCCTGAAAACTACAGCTCTCCGGTTTTGGAACGCTTCCGGTCAGACAACATGCCAAACCTGCGTTCCGATAGAGCGCCTGCGGGGTTGCGCTTAGCTGTGTTCAGTGGCGGTGCCAATGCCAAACCCCTGCCTTATGAGCATTTGCTTACGGGGGCGGAGTACATTTTTCTTCTAAACAACCTGCGAGCAGCGCAATCCGTCTATGGCCACTGGACCGCTCGAGCTATGACTGCTGGTGTCGGCACCAGTTGGATTGCTAAAGCAATCAAGGAAGCCAAGAATATAGATATCGCGATTTGGATTTCCCCGAACGTTTCAGTCGTAGGCGATATTTCTGGACATATCGTCAAATTGCTCGAGCAGAAGGGGGCGGTCGCTGCGTTCCGGCATCCGTCAGTGGCTCATCTTCAGAACGAGGTGGAACGGATTGACCGGCGTTATCCTACTGTCGGCCTTCTTAGGAAAGTTAACCAAGTCGCAGATATTCAGGACCAAAAGCTCTTGGACCTCGATCTAGTTATTTTCGACCTCCGCCATCCTAAGGCCGGAGAAGTACTGAACCGCTGGTGCGAAATCTCCGAGAAGTTGGGGAATATTGAGGTTGGCACGGAGCTGGCGTTCACCCTTTCTGCATCTTCTCTGGACAGTGATCTAGTCGCACTTTCAGCCAACGGGTTGGGTCTGCGCGCAGATCCGCAGTTGCGTATTTTCCAGCACGCGCATCCTTACGATGATGTCATGCCACGCATTGCCGAAGTTGTTCATAGGAAACCTCAGCCGTTACTGTCGAGCGAAATGCGATTCAACGACGCGACCGACACGGTCCTGATTCTACAAAGTACTGACGCGCCCGATGCTGTGGCGCAGACTTTACAGCGCTTCTATAATGTCGCCCGCTCACTTGATCGGTTGATTATCGCAATAGAGGCTGGGTTGTCAGTAGCGCTTGAGGGGGTGATCTCTCGTCATTTGCGCAGACGCCCGCAAGATATAGTCACTGACATGCCGGTAACGGCACTGCGGTCCGAGTTTGTTTTCTTAATTGCGACGGGCACGCTAATCACTAAAGGTGCCTTGCATGACCTTGCGAAAGCGGCGCTGTCGGACTCCGCGATCATGGCCTTCATGCCAATTATGACCAAGTCGGCGTTGACTAGCCAATCCGTCTGGCCTGACCAAGTCGCCGATGATTTTCGAAAGGCAGCAGGGAAATCGTCTTTCAACGATGTGATTCTGACCATGGCCTCTGCTTGCTTTCCCGCTATGTTGCGACGCGACGTGGCCACAGGCCTTATGGCCGACAACTCGCAGAATCTAAAATCAGTCATGCAGCAGAGACTCGGCACGATACCGGGGCGTATCGTGCCATCAGCGTTGGTCTATATGCTGGCGGATTTTGCTCTACCATTGATGCCAGCAGAGATCGCGACCTATATATCGGCGACAATCAGCGGCCATAAGACGGTTGAACCTAGTATTATACCTATCGCTTTTTATCTGCCCCAGTTCCATCCCTTCACAATAAACGACAAGTTGTGGGGAGCCGGTTTCTCCGAATGGCGCAATGTCGTGAAAGGACGTCCGCGTTTTGCCGGACACCATCAGCCGCGTCTGCCGGGAGATCTAGGGTATTATGACTTGCGCACTAAAGAGACACTAAAAGCACAGGGGGAGCTAGCCGAGCTTTATGGGGTCTTCGGGATGGCATTTTACTACTATCGATTTGGTGATCAGCGTTTAATGGAACAGCCCACGGATGTTCTTCTCGCAAACTCGTGCATTCAGCTTCGCTTTTTCTATTGCTGGGCAAATGAGGACTGGACCCGCGCATGGGATGGGAGATCGGATGATGTCAATCTCAAGCAGGACTATTCCGATCAAACCATCTCACTCATCGTCGCCGATCTGATCGCAGCCTGTTGTGATCACCGGTATATTCGGGTGCAGGGCAAACCGGTCTTCATGATCTATCAGCTCAATAAGCTACCTGATCCTGCTCTAGCTATCGATCAAATCCGACGCGAAATGCACGAAATCCTCGGTGTCGAGATATATCTCGGCACTACCTATAACGACGAATTCAAATTCGAATGGGAACAGCTTGTGGATTTTATTGTCCAGTTTCCGCCCCATCGTACTCCACGCAAATCCCCTCGTACCCTAATGACGCCGGCTGAGATTCCAGACCTGAAAGATCCGAGTAAAGAAGATTTTTTCGAGAGTTATACCTCGGTCCGTGAACAGTCCATAGCCGCGCTTGATACATTCAGGAAGCTGCAGCCGGGCGTCTGCCCCGACTGGGATAATTCGGCCCGAAGGGAGCGGAGAGCGCATATACTTTACGGGGCGTCTCCGGCAGAGTTTGGGCGATGGGTCCGACTGGCGGCACATGCTAGCGCCGCCAAATACACCCGTGGCGATTCATCTGTGCCTTTCCTGTTCGTGAACGCATGGAACGAATGGGCGGAGGGCGCGGTTCTTGAACCTTATGAAAATGACGCGAGAATGAATCTTCTTGAACTAGCGGGCAACTTACCATGGCGAGTGTGTTGATTGTGAGCGCGGCGAACGGGGATGCGGATAAAAACTTGGACTGATTTAGACGTTTGTGTTCCGGCCCTTTAATTGCGGGACTTACTCAAGTCTGTTTTGTCCGTGCCGGGGTCATGGTCCTTTTCGAGGTCATGGCCTCATGATGATGTTCGGGTCGGCGCCATCGACAATCTGTTCGCTCGCTTCGACAAACACCTGTCTCGGTCCGGGTATCTGGCCAAGGGTGGGCAGATCGTAGATGCGACGATCATCCGTAAGCATCCGAACAGCCACGCGGTCTCTGCGCGCGCGGATGAGAACCAACCGGTTTATGGTGGTGAAGTTCGGTTTGAAGTGGACCCCTTGGCGTAGCGGACCGTCAGGTTTTCCGGCGTGATCGACGCGCCCATTTTGCGACCAGGTCTTCAACGGCTCTGTTGAGGTCGGCGAACGCAGCATGGTTCGGGTCGAAGTCTTTGGCGCCCCACCATTCGGCAAGCTCGGCGTGCCGCTCATGAGCGGGATCGGCAAGCGCCTCGCGGAACTCCTGGTATCCCCAAGGGCCGCCGACGTCTTCCGGCGGGCAGCGCCCCGTCGCCTCGATCAGCATGGGGTCTGCCAGCGCAACGAGGGGGAACGTGCGCTCGATCTTGATGCTGTGCGTCCAGCCGTCACCGAAGTCGTAGTGGTATTTGAAGGATTTCGCGCCGGTGTCCTGGATTGCCGACAGGAGCGAGACCTTGCGCGCATCGATTGGGCCATCCCCCCATTCCTGGTCGGGCAAACCAAAACCGACATCGCGGATCTGGAACTCGTAGAGGTGGGTATTCGTCCAGCCCATCGCGGCTTGCAAGACCTCATGCAATCGGCTGAGCCGGATGCGCCAGGGCACGACAATGCGCCGCATCACCATCGGTTCGACATGGTCGAGGGTGACTTTCAGACGGACCAGGGAAGCTGCCATCGTCAGGCCGCCAGCATGAGGGCTGGACTTTCACCCTGGCGTAGCCGCTTCCACTCCCACGGAAGCAATTCCGGCAGACGCGAGATCGGCAGGTCAGCGATACGAGCAAGGATATCGGCGAGCCAAGCCTTGGGATCCACGTCATTCAGCCGTGCGGTCATGATGAGCGTGAGCATTATGGCCGCGCGATCGGCGCCGCGGTCGGAACCGGCGAAGAGCCAGGATTTTCTGCCGCAGGCTACACCGCGCAACGCTCTTTCCGCGGCATTGTTCGTCATGCAAATCCTCCCGTCATCGGCATAGCGGGCAAAGTCAGTCCAGCGCGACAGTATATAGTCGATCGGCCCGGCCACCGGGGATGAACGCGAGAGGCCGTGCCGCTCGGCGCGCAACCATCCCTCCATATCGTTCAGCAGCGGATTGCTCTTCTCCTGCCGGACGGCCAGCCGCTCGGCCGCGCTCAGGCCGTTGATGTCGCGCTCGATGGCGAACAGGGCATCGATGCGCTTGCGATCGATCATCGATGACATGGTGTCGAGTTTGGTGCTCATGGACGGTTCTCCCGCGCCATGGCCTTGCCGACAGCATCGTAGAAGGCGAGCGAGCGCTGCATGACCTTGTCGCCGGCGCCTTGAAGGGTGACGGCGCTGTCGCCCTTCGACCAGGAGCGCTGGATGGTCGCCATGCCTTTCCGGTGATCGGGATGCACACGCCGCTGCTTGCGGCCCTCCAGCACGGGATGGACCGCGATCAGGGTTCCGTTCTCGAAGATGCGCAGCTCGTTGGCAAGCGAATGGACTTCGACCAGCCTGCTGCGGGTCGCATCCGGGACGCTGTAGGCATTGCCGCCGACGCTGACCATGCCTTCGCGCGAGATGCGGCGCTCCAGCTTCAAAACCGCTCGGAACGGAGCCAAGGGCAGCGGGCGCAGATGCGGCCGTTCTTCGGCAAAGGCCTCGCTGACCACGCGCAGCGTCGTGGCATGGACTCTCGGATTGGCGATGGTGTCGACTTTTAAACACATGGCGGCGGGCGGCAGGGCAGATTAGTCCGGCTTCAGCCGTTGCCGCGGTGGAACAACCTGCTTTCGTGCCGATCATGATCGCCGACCATCAAAATGGACGGCGCGCTGCAGACGCCAGTGAGGGCGCCGCCGGCCGGATCGAGATCGAACTCGGCGGCGGGCGGATGATCGTTACAGGCAATGTTGCTCCCGACCTGGCTTATGCGGTGGTGACGGCGCTACGGGGTAGACGGTGATCGGTCCTGCGAGGGGGCTGAGGATTATGGTGGCGACCCAGCCGGTCGATTTCCGGCGCGGGATGAACGGCCTGATCGCATTGGTGGCGTCTGCCCTTTCGGCCGATCCCTATTGCGGCGACATTTTTGTTTTCCGGGCCAAGCGGCGCGACCGATTGCGCTACATTTATTGGGACGGGTCAGGGATGATCCTGGCGACGAAGTGGTTGGAAAGCGGGAAGTTCACTTTCCCGCCTGTCAAGGATGGCGCTCTTCACCTGTCCCCCGAACAGTTCGGTCTGCTTGTTGCGGGTCTGGACTGGACGCAGGTCCGGCAAAAGCCCTTGAAGCGTCCGACGAAACTCGCTTGATCCCATTGTATTTGCTTGCAGATTCATGCCGGTGTGGTAGTTTTCGGCATGTCTCTTCGTCACGTTCAGCTCCCGCAAGATGTCGAGCAACTGAGCCGGATGGTCCTCGATCTGAGGGCGGAAGTCGCCTATCTGAAGCGGCTGATCCATGGCGCAAGATCAGAGGTGCTTTCGACAATCGACCCCGCACAAGCCAGTCTCGATCTTGGCGACCTCTCGGCTGTTCCGGTCGCTGCCAACGACGATCAGCCTGACGGTGCCCGGCAGAGTGCGCGTGGCCGGCAACCCGCAGCCCGCAACATCGGCTTTCTTCCCAGGCACCTGCCACGCTACGACGTCATTATCGAGCCGGAAAGCCGGGCGTGCGCCTGCTGCTCCGGCACGCTCCATCGCATTGGAGAGACGACGAGCGAGGCACTTGATGTCGTTCCGCCCATTTTGCGCGTCAAACGAACCATTCGCCCTCGCTATGCCTGCCGGGCATGCGAGAATGGCGTCGTCCAGGCTCCCGCGCCGGCGCGCTTCATGGATGGCGGCATGGCGACGACAGCATTGGCGGCCCATATCGTCGTTTCCAAGTTCGCGTGGCACCTTCCGCTCTACCGGCAGACCCAGATCTTCGCGGGCCATGGGATAGCCCTCGATCGTGGAACGCTTGGCGCCTGGGTCACGCGCGTCGCCTGGTGGCTCAAACCACTCTACGACAGGCTGCTGACCTTCATCCGCTCCCAGCCAAGGGTTTTTTCCGACGAGACCCGATTGCCGCGGCTCGATCCGGGGCGAAAGCGAACGAAAGCTGCCAGCTCTGGGCGCAGGCCGTGGACGATCGCCCCTGGAAAGGACCGGCTCCGCCCGCGGTCGGCTATATCTTCTCCGAGAGCCGCAGCGCCCGTGAGGCCGAGCGCCAATTGGTATCCTTCAACGGCATGCTTCAGGTGGACGGATATACCGCCTACAAGACGCTCGCCAGACATCGCAGCAAGAGCAATTCCAGACCCTTGAGGCTGGCATTCTGCATGGCCCATGCCCGGCGTAAATTCGTCGATGTGGTCAAGCTGACCGGATCGCCGGAGGCGCTCGAGGTCGTATCGATCCTCGCCGGGGTCTACCAGATCGAACAGGAGATCAGGGGGCAAAGCGCCGAGGATCGTCACAATACCCGCCAGCTCCGCTCAGCTCCCCTCACGCGCCAGTTGAAGGCGCGCCTGCTCGACCTGAAGAACGACATCTCAACGCAGTCCGCCCTCTCCAAGGCCATCAAATACACGCTCACCCATTGGACGGGCCTGAACGCTTTCCTCGACGATGGAACGATAGAGATCGACTCCAACATCATCGAGCGTTCGATGAAGTCCGTTGCCCTGACGAGAAAGAATTCGATGTTCGTCGGCAATGTCCAGGGCGGCGAGACCTTCGCGGTCCTGGCCTCGTTGATCAACTCGGCCAAATTGAATGGTCTGGATCCATACACCTGGCTTGCCGATGTGCTCGAACGGATCGTATCGGGCCGCACGACGATCAACCAGCTCGATACGCTGCTGCCCTGGAAGTGGAAAGCCGATCAGGTCGGTCAAGCCGCATGACCCGGCCCGCCGTTTCCTATGACGAGCTCGATGAGTACCTTCGCGGCGATGGGCACAACGACTATGTCGGCGTGAGCGCCATCGATGGGCTGATTGCGGCCGTCGTGGCCGGCCCGGTGAAGATCCCTGCACATACCTGGTTGCCGCACGTATTCGGCGGCTCAATACCGCAAACCAGGCCAAGCTCGATCGAGGAGCGGCTCGTCAATACCGTGCTGAACCGCCACGACGAAGTCGAAAGCCTGCTGCGCGACGCGCCCGGGCACTACTTTCCGATCTTCATGAACCACAAGGGCGAGACCATCGTCGGTCCCTGGGCGATCGGATTTTCCCTTGGCCTCAGTCTGGGCGGCGAAGCGTGGGCGCCGATCCTCCTTGCCACGCCAAAGCCGGTGATCGCCCCCATCATGGCCGTCAATCCGCAGCTCGCCAAGCTCCTCATCCGGCTTTCTCCTCAGGAGCGGCGCAAAATAAGGGCGACGGCCCACCACCATATCTCATCCGCAGTCCTGCAATTGCACGCCGTCACAAGACAGGCCCGGTAACAACGCGGCCACCAGCATCAACCCAGCCTACAGGCAAGGTGGTGCGTTCGTCGCGCTCACGCTCAAACCACTCTACGACAGGCTGCTGACCTTCATCCGCTCCCAGCCAAGGGTTTTTTCCGACGAGACCCGATTGCCGCGGCTCGATCCGGGGCGAAAGCGAACGAAAGCTGCCAGCTCTGGGCGCAGGCCGTGGACGATCGCCCCTGGAAAGGACCGGCTCCGCCCGCGGTCGGCTATATCTTCTCCGAGAGCCGCAGCGCCCGTGAGGCCGAGCGCCAATTGGTATCCTTCAACGGCGTGCTTCAGGTGGACGGATATACCGCCTACAAGACGCTCGCCAGACATCGCAGCAAGAGCAATTCCAGACCCTTGAGGCTGGCATTCTGCATGGCCCATGCCCGGCGTAAATTCGTCGATGTGGTCAAGCTGCCTGCATCAGCAGCCGTGCCAGCGTTGATATCGCTTTCTCCCGATCTTTGTCGCTCAGTCCGTCGAGCTTGCGTGTTTCGAATATCAGGTTGAGCTGCCGACCCGAGGCCGGCACCGGCGTATTGCGAGGTCTCATCATCTTCCTCCTGGGCGACTCCACGTCCACCTTGGAAGATTGCAGGCTTGTCACCGCCCATGACCAGCCTGTTCAGCTCGATTAGCGCCGCAAGATCGACGCGCGCCGAACCCATTGTCATACCAGCGCACGCCACAGGATCGATCATCCAGCCGGCAATCGACACCACGACACCTGCCGGTCCCAGAACCTGCAGAAACTGACCTATTGCCCGTCGGTCGACCCGTCGAATGCAAACCTTTTGGCCGAAATAGGGATGCCAGCGGTAGAAAACCTCAACCTCATCGCCGACATGGGCAGAATGAACGGGGATAGACAATCACCAGGAAGAACAGCCTATTCGCCGGAAGCGAGGGTGGTGGACGGACATGGGCCACGCTGGCCACCTTGCTGCAGACCTGCAAAATGAACAGCGTCGATCCGCTCCACTGGCTATCTCAGACCTTGACCCGCATTGTTCAAGGCTGGCCGGTAGCCGATATCGAGGCGCTTATGCCATGGAACTTCAAGCCTGACGCCATCGGCTGACCGCTTACCGTACATCTGGCGCTTGATGAGCTTGAGTTTTGTGATCTGGCCTTCCGTCTGGCCGTTCGACCACTGGGAGGTTATCGCCTTCTGGATTGCGGCTCGGTCTCGGATAACGCCATTCGCGAATGATGCGACCAGACTTTTCGCCGCGCGTTCGATCCAGGCCCCCAGATCACCGGAGGACTTGCGGCGCAACATGCCGTGGAAGCTCTCGACGACGTCCCTGGCCTCTACAAGGTCTGGCAGCCTCTCTTCGATGGCGGCAACCGTCATCGTTTGAGCCTTGGTCAGGTTGTTGCGGTCGATGGTCATCAGGCGAACGATGGTGCGCGCGGCAGGAGCATAGCCGCGCCGGAGCAGGAGCTGATAGCCAAGCTGGTCCTGAAGCTCCGGCGTGAACGGATCGCTGCCGCTGATCCAGGGATTGGCCTTGGCCAGATCGATGAGTGTGGCGCGCATGAACTGGTAGGCGCCGGCGGCGCTGGAGCCGTGGTTTTTCGACCACGCCCGCTGGGCGTCGATGATGTCGCCATAGGTCATCGACGTGAGTGGCACGGGAAGCTTGCCCTGCTTGTTGGCGAAGATGACGTCATAAGACGCGCGGTCTTCCCGGCCGACTTCCGTTTTCCGGATGAAGGCGAGAAGGATCGTCGCGCCATACGGGATGGTGCGGTCCATGGGGTACCCTTTCGGTGGCATAGGAGGCGCCGCCTAAGCGGCTAGGCAAGCGCTGGGGAGCGCGGCGTCATGCGGTCTTTTAAATTGTGACTCGACTATGTGCTCCACCCATGCTTTCATTCAAGCATAAGTGGAATATTCCGTGTGAACTGCAAGCATATTGCCGATGGTGCCGATGGGCGCAACGGCTTCGACGCTTCATGGGTCAAATGGAGAGACGCGCACCATGATCAACATCCGGAATTTGCTCGACTTCGGCGGAAACGGCAATGGAGTGGCAGACAACTCTCCAGCCTTTGCCGCAGCCATCGCCGATATCTTGGCCGAACCAAATGGGGCTTCCCTGTTCGTTCCTGCCGGTAACTATCGCATCGCCACACAGGTTGTTTTCCCAAAGACAGCAAACAAATCTATCCATGTTTTTGGCGAATGGGGCAGCACGATCATCAATTGCGCCTCCGTTGCATCGTCTAAAGCCGCCTTCTACGTCGGAGGCGCGCTTGCAGCCGGCGGTACAAATTTCCGGGTCTCCGATATGTCCTTCGTTGGCGGCGGGACGACTGCGGGAACGGCATTCGAGCTGAAGAACGCAAACGGTGCGCAGTTTGAAGGCGTGAGTTTCAACGAAATGCGTGACGGCGTACTGATGGACGCAAGTTATGCGGTGAGCTTCTTACGATGCCAGGCGGTAAATGTCGGTCGAATAATGATAAATTCTTCGACCTCATGCCATAATTTAGTCATCGACCGGTTCAAGGCATACAATGTCGGCCTAGCCAGCAATGGACGTTTCCTGCATGTTGCCGGACACACCGACAATATCGTCATACAGAATTCCGACTTTGAATATTGCTATCAAGTGTACTCGCTTGCGGATGGCGGGGCATCACTCTATTTCTGCCAGAATTACGTCGAGGGCACGAGCACCCTTCCCTTCTCCCACACAACCGCTATGTACGGCGCCAGCATAAACAATAACTTCATAGGGATGGGTGCGAATTTCTCCATCCCCAATATGAAAGGCGGAGAATTCAAGCGAAATCGGCTGCATCAGCAGCAAGTCGGATTCGCAACTTCAAGCGTTGATGTCGGCACGGCCGACAATCATGCACCAAGCCCGTCCGTTCTCACGCCCTGCCAGCCAACCACAGTAACCGCGTTCCTGAATGGGTCTTCCGTCGGCGCTCGACCGGTGGCTTATCAGAAGGACAGCAACGGCTATATTCACCTCTATGGAGAGGCCAGGGTCGGGACAAATGGCGCGCCGATTTTTGCCCTGCCCTCGTTCTACTATCCCATGAGGACGCAACGCCTGAACGCGATCGATACGGTCGACAACAGCAATGTTTACGTGATCGTTGACGCCGTGAACGGTAATGTGGTCCCGACCTGTTCTTCGCCCTCCTTGCGTGTCTCACTTGACGGTCTGGCATTTCGCGCCGCCAAGTAAAAACGCCACCTTAGCGGTTAATTGCAGCCGACAAAGCTAGCATCGAGGGGGCGCAGCTGCTCGGACGGACGCAGTCAAGACCAGTTGGCAGCAGAATTGCGGCTAGGTGCCGTCGCGCAATGGGAGACTTGCGGGAGATGGAATTTTAGAACGCGGCACGGTAAAAGGGGGCGCCGGATGTTCCCCCAAAGTCCTTCCGGCAGGACCCGGTTGAGCGATAGGGCGCTCGGCCGGGTCTTTTGGTTCCCTCCTCCAACTAGACGCAAGGTTCGGATGGCAGTTTCCGCGCTGCTGGGGGAGAAAGAGGTAGACGTGGATTCTGCAATCTTTTCATCGCTGACGGAGCGCGCCGCATGGCGGATCGCAACTCGTCATCTCGGCTGCGGCCAGCGCGATCCGGTGAAGATGATCGTCGACGCCATCGAGCAGGAACGGGCCCGTTGCATCGGCCTTATCGAGGCCGCCGGCTTTTCGAGTAAAGACCTTTCGCCGTTCATCGCAGATCCGCATGCGGACTGGTAGGCATCCGCAACGCCGCGCAACAGCGCAGACCGTCACACCTGGCCGCTCCATTTTCCCTTTGATATCCCCCTCAGTCCCGATGTCCCCGCCTCGCGAGCAGGCGACCTAGGAAAGCGCTACAGGGAATGATCGGAGAGTAGCTTCACAAAGTACGTGAAGCCGAAGCTACCGCTCTTTGAGGACGGTCAAGTGTATTTCGGTTGTTCGACTCCGATGACTATGGCACACGGTCTAATGAGGGATCGTGCTGGAGGATTAGATGGTCGCCGCTATGAACTACAAAGGATTTTGCCCAATCTGCCAAGCTGAGGCAAGCTTTAGCGCGACCGATGACTGGTACCGCGGGTCATTAACATGTCGCAGTTGCCCAAACGGATCTGTGCCTCGCGAGCGTGCCTTGGCCCTTGTCCTTGAAGAGCACTTCCCAAATTGGCGACGACTCAAAATCCATGAATCATCCCCAATTACCCGAGGCATCTCTGCGAAGATCAAGAGAGAAGCGACCGACCTCGTCCAAACGCAGTTCTACCCCGATCTACCACGGGGCTCGAAGGAAAGAGAGTATCAGTGCGAAGATCTGCAGAATCTGACTTTTCCATCCCATGTGTTTGATCTCTTTATATCATTAGATGTTATGGAGCATATTCCTGATCCCGAAGCGGCGGTTCGGGAGATTTGCCGCACGCTCAAGCCCGGTGGAGCTATGCTTTGCACTTGGCCGGTTCGAAAGAACCAAGTTGGCGCAATCGAGCGCAGAGTTGTATACAATGATGATGGCACCACTACAAACGTCAAACCCGAAGAGTGGCACGGGAATCCCGTGGATGCGAAAGGTTCAATTGTAACGGTAGATTACGGCTACGACATCCACAAAGCCCTTTCCGCCTGGGGTGGGTTCGATGTTCGAGTGTATCGGTTCTGTGATAGAACGCACGGGATACTCGGAGAATATACCGAAGTCTTCCTAGCCAAGCGGCCCATATAGCTCCGCCTGGCTCATCTCTTACCACGTTGCTATTGCCGCGCGCTTCCAAGTGTTGGATGCAGTCGCAATGTAGAAATAATTGTCGTCGTATGCTTGCTCTCCGTTGATGGCGGCAGCACCTGCTGATGGCGGGGTGTATTTTCGAGGAACCTGCAACACACGCGTCCCGGCCCCGCTGACAGCGTGTATTCCGATAACCCCCTAAACAAGTTAGGGCCCAATAGGTTGTTATCACACCCTGCGCCTTCCTGAACCCCGATCTGCGCGTTTCGAACATTGTTGCCGAAAACCTTGACGTGGTCCCCTGGAATGTCCTCGGTTTGAGGTTAGTCTGTTCTCCGGAGATGGAGACAGAGAATGAAGCGATCCCGTTTCAGCGACGAGCAGATCATTGGCATTTTGAAGGAGCACCAGGCCGGTTTGTCGGTCGTTGAGCTGTGCCGCAAATACGGGGTCAGCGATGCGACCTTCTACAAGTGGCGCTCGAAGTATGGCGGCATGGACGTGCCGGAGGCCAAACGCCTGAAGGCTCTTGAAGATGAGAATGCCAAGCTGAAGCGCCTCCTGGCCGAAGCGATGCTCGATGTATCGACGCTGAAGGAAATGCTCGGAAAAAACTTCTGAAGCCCGGCTCAAGGAGGCACGCCGTGAACTGGGCTATGAGCGAGAAAGGTTATTCGCAGCGCCGCGCTTGCGGTCTGGTCAACATCGATCCGCGTGTCTTCCGCTATCGGTCGACGCGAGGCGATGATGTCGCGATCCGCACGCGGCTAAAGGAACTGGCCAGCCGAAGGCGTCGCTTCGGCTATCGTCGCCTGCATATTCTGCTCAAGCGGGAAGGCGTCGAGATCAACTGGAAGAAGCTGTATAGGCTTTACAAGGAGGAGTGGCTGACCGTGCGCAAGCGCGGCGGTCGCAAAAGAGCGCTGGGAACGCGAGCGCCGATGGCAATCCCACAGGGACCGAACCAGCGCTGGAGCCTGGACTTCGTCTCGGATGCGCTGGTCGATGGCAGGCGCTTTCGTGTCCTTTGTGTCCTCGATGTTGATTTGCACTGAGAGCTGATGGAGTGGATGCCCCCTCCCGACGGCATCGCAATGTGCCAGAGTGATGTTCGCCAGAACTCCGGCTCGAATACGTAGTGACTGGCCATCGCCAGGAAACGGACATTGACGTCGCGCTCTTTCCCGCGGCCGACCTTGTCGATCGCCGTGCGCATGTTGTCGTAGATTCCGCGGCCGGGGATGCCGCCGAAGACCCGGAATGCATGATTATGGGCATCGAACAGCATCTCATGCGTCTGGAGGAGATAGGCCCGAACAATGAAAGCGCGGCTGTAGCTCAGCTTCGTATGCGCCACCTGCAGCTTGGTGCGCTCATTGCCAATAATGGCCCAGTCTTCCGACCAGTCGAACTGGAACGCTTCGCCCGGCTCAAAGGCCAGAGGCACGAACGTTCCGCGCCCTGTCGTCTGGAATTCCCTCTGCCGGTCTGCCTTCCATTCGCGGGCAAAGGCTGCAACACGGCAATAGGAGCCGTCGTAACCGAGGCCCACCAGGTCGGCGTAGAGCTGCTTCAGGGTGCGCTTCTGCTTGCGGCCCTTCTTGGATTCGGTCTTCAGCCAGGCCGACAACCGATCTGCAAACGGATCAAGCTTGCTCGGCCGCTCCGGGACCTTGAACTTCGGCTCCACGCCGTCCAGGCGCAGGTATTTGCGGACAGTGTTCCGGGAAAGGCCGGTCCTGCGGCAAATCTCCCGGATCGATAGATGCTCTCGAAAATGCCAGCGTCGGATTACGCTCAGTAACGCCATGTCGATCACTCCAGAGCCCCCGCTGAAACCTCGCGAGGGGTGATTGAAACATGGGTCAAATCTCAGTGATAATTTCCCGCAATCTGGAGTGCGCCCCTTGGGGTGGACACTGATCAGGCTGCTGATTTGCCAGTCTGCCGGATGTGTTGATCCTCGAACTGTTGGGGGGCTCAGGTAGCCGAGTGCTGAATGGAGCCGGCGCTTGTTGTAGACCTCCTCGATGAAGTGGGGAAGGTGTTCAGTGATGTCCTCGAAGGTCTCGAAGGCCATCGGATAGACCGCCTCGACCTTCAGCGTTTTCATGAAGCTTTCGGCCTTGGCATTATCGTACGGATTGCCGCGGCGGCCCATCGAACCGATCAGGCCATTGGCGGCCAATGTCTCGCGGTAGACCTCGACAGCGTATTGCGAGCCGCGGTCGGAATGATGAACCACGCCCCGCGGCGGCTTTCGCCTGTCAATGGCCGCCTTCAAGGCTGCCACCGTCAGCCGTGCGTCGATCGACCGACCGATGGCGTAACCGACGATCAACCGCGACCAGGCATCGAGGATGATGGCGACGTAGATGAACCGGGCCGGCAAGGAGACATAGGTGATGTCGCTGACCCAGAGCTGGTTGGGACCGCTCGGGATGATGGCCTTCGCCAAGTTCGGGAAGATCGGGCCGTCGTGGTCACTGTCGGTCGTGGCAATGAACCGTCGCCTGATCTTCGGACGCAGATCGTGTTCGCGCATGAGGCGACGGACCTTCTTGTGGTTCACGACAAGACCCTGCTGTCGTAGGGCCGCACCGACGCGGCGGTAGCCGTAGAACTCGAACTCGTCGCAGATCGCGAACATCGCTTCGACGATCGCGGTGTCGTCGGCCGGCCGTTCTGGGCGGTCATAATAGGTGGAGCGCGCGATTCCCATCAGCCGGCATCCTTCCGCGACGGAGATGCCACGGGGCCGATGATGACGGATGTAGTTCCGTTTTTCGGCCCCGATGCGCTTTTCAGAGCCCCCTTTAAAAACTCCAGTTCCAGAGCCTGCTTGCCAACCAGCCGTTCGAGGGCGGCGATCCGGGCCTCGTATTCCTGGACGAGATCGGCCGCCCGCGCATCGTCCTCGAATGCGCCTTGCTCGTACTTCTGAACCCAGATGCGGATAAGGTTGCGAGACACGTCGTGGCGTTTTGCCAGACCATGCAGCGTTTCGCCGGCCAGGAATTCCTGCACGACCTGACGTTTGAACTCGACGCTGTGACTTCGGTGTTTTGCCATGGGTCTTCTTTCCGAAAACCCGGAAGGCCGGTCAATTCGTCATCCCGGTCTGCCCACCCCAAGGGGCGCACTCCACAGAGGGGTCAATATTCGGCTCTGACTCAATCTCGATGATGTTTAGGCTTCAATTGGCGTTGTTTTCTCTGGAGAATCAGCGCCATGCGGACCCGATTTCGACTTTCCGATCTGATCCCGGCCGAATTCAACGTTGAAGCAGTGCACGATGCGGCCGGCGCGATTGTTGTCGTAGCATCTGGCCGGTCAGAACAATGTAGATGCCCCCACTGTGGAACCGTCTCCCGGCGCATTCATAGTCGCTATCCTCGGAGGCTTGTCGACCTGCCGTGTGCGGGTCGGCGGATCGAGCTGCACCTGACTGTCAGACGCTTCGTCTGTAGTGCCGGCAATTGCCGCCGAAAGATTTTCGCCGAGCGCTTTGGTGACGACGTAATTCGCCCCATGGCTCGCCGTACAGCACGCCTGGACTGTCTGGTTCGCCATCTTGCTCTCGCATTGGGTGGTCGCCCGGCGGCCCGATTTGCAGATCGTCTCGGATTCCCGGTGAGCAATGACACGCTGCTGCGAACCGTTCGCCGATACGACCGTCCTGCGCCGATACCACCGAGCGTCATCGGCATTGATGACTGGGCCTGGCGACGCAATCATCGATACGGCACCATCATTTGCGATCTTGAACGCCGAAGGGCAATCGCATTGTTGCCCGACAGGGAACAGGCGACCGCCGAGGCCTGGCTGATCCAGCAGCCCCAGATCGAGATCGTCGCAAGAGACCGTGGCGGTGGATATGCGAAGGCCGTCGCACGAGCTCTCCCACACGCAGATCAGGTCGCCGACCGTTGGCATCTGATGGAAAACGCCAGCCACGCTTTTCTCGACGCTGTTCGTAAATCGATGCGGCAGGTCCGGATGGCGATCGGCACTGCAACCGTAAATCCGAAACTGCTGACTGCCGCTGAGCGGCTGCAATACGAGGGATATCTGCGGCGTGAAGAGGCAAATGCCGTAATCCGCGGGTTCGTCGCCGATGGTGTCTCCATCAAGGAAATCGTGCACCGAACTGGGCATAGCCGAAAGCTGGTCCGCAGTGTCGTTCGTGGTCAGCGGACAGACATCTTCCGGGTCCGGCAAACCTCTCTCGAACCGCACCTGCCTTGGCTTGAAGCTCAATGGGATGCTGGATTGCGTAATGGCGCCGAACTGTGGCGGCAGCTTCGACTGGCCGGTTTTGGCGGAGGCCTGCGTGTTGTCACCGAATGGGCAACGAGACGAAGGCGAGCAGAAAAGGCTGAAAGCGGACTCGGCTATGCTCCCGCCGCGCGCACCGTCGTTCGCCTGATGACCATCGACCGCAACAACCTGACCAAGGCTCAAACGATGACGGTTTGCCGGTGATGAGACGATCGAGCAGGTTCATCTCGACGGCTGTGATCGCCATTTCCGGTTTGGCGCCAGGCGTGGTGCGATTGAGCATGGTCATCCAGAATACCCGCCAAGCCAGGATGCAGAAGACGGCGATCAGCTTGACGAGCCTCTCGGCCGTTCGCAGTCTGGCCTCCTCAGCCTTGCATCCGGATTTCAGAATCTTATGGAAACCTCGATTTTCCAGCGCATTGCATACCAATGCAGCTTCTCTATCGCGTCCGTAGCCGACTGGACCGGCAGGTCGGTGATCAGCTTCCAGTCGATGCGCGGCCGGTTCTGGGGTTCGTCCCGCTCCTGGGCATAAATGACGGTAAGTTCGAGAGCCGGATAGCGCTTCTGCTTGCCGATCGGCGGCAGGACGCGGATCCGGCGATATCGAATTTCGACGGTGGCTGTTTCCCGGTTCCCCTTGTCGTCGCGGACCTCGATCTCATGAAAGCCCTCGACCAGCGCGTCCTTCATTTCGGCGGCAATCGTATGATCGCCATCGCCCGCCAGACGATCGACACATGTGCGGACCAGAAAATGGGTGCCGAGATCATGGGCCATGCAGAAGAGTTCATAGATATCGCTCTCACGGTCGCCGATATGCACGCATCGGCCCGGATCGCCGAGCAGGGCGACAGATTGCCGGATGTTTTCCAGCCAGCGGAAACTCTCCTTCTGCTCGATGGGGACCCGCGTCGGATTGATCTTCTTTTTCAATGCAGCCGTGCCCTTGAACTTCGACCGCGTCCAGAACTTGATGGCTGAAAGCCCCAGCGGCAGGCCGTCGAGTGTGACCGCCAGACTGGAATGCATCAGAAGACCGCAGACCGTGTGCATTCTGAAACGCCCGGCTTTGTCCTTGCCACTTTTGATGCGATACGTCATGCCGATCGCATCGGTGCTTTCCCGTTGATAGGTGAATTCCGTCGTGTCCTGCAGGACCAGGATGGGGCCAGACGCTGCAACGAAACGGCCACGGGTGGACTGGAAATGACCAGCGAGAATGTCCGCGTCTCCAACGCGGTCGTTCGAGAAGAAGCGATAGGCCGCCTTCGTATTGGCCCAGTCCTGGCATGCCAACGGGATGCTTGCTCCGATAGAACCGCCCATCCTCTCCACCAATTGCCGCAGTCGCCGGTCAAGGCGCTTGTCGGCAAGGTTGCAACCGGCAAGTTCCTCATCAAACCATGGTGTCGCTATTCCGTCCATGCACCGGCGCCCCTCGATTCGGTGCCAGATAAGGAATCATACGAGATTCAACCAAGGCAAGAGATGTGGGTAATTGAAAGGTTCGCCGGACGGATACGATCCAGCGCTTCTTCACTCGTCACAACGTCACGCGCAAAAAAAGAGTGCGCATGCCTCGGAGCAAGATCGCCCCGATATCTTGAGACGGCGGCAGGAATGGTTCGACGGCCAGCTTGACCTTGATCCGGCGCGCCTCGTTTTCATCGACGAAACCTGGGCTTCGACAAACATGGCCCGCCGCTACGGCCGATGCGCCAGAGGCGAGCGCCTGCGGATCAGCCTTCCGCATGGCCACTGGAAAACCACGACTTTCATCGGAGCGTTGACGCTACGCGGCTTCATTGCCCCATTCGTCATCGACAGGCCGATCAATCGCATCGCATTTGAGACTTACGTCGAAAAGGTGTTGCTGCCCGAGCTTCAACCCGGCGACATCGTGGTGATGGACAACCTGTCCAGCCACAAGGGGCCAAGGGTCCGGGAAATGATCGAAAGCATCGGCGCGAGGCTCGAATATCTTCCGCCTTACAGCCCTGACTTCAACCCCATCGAAAACGCCTTCTCGAAACTCAAAACGCTGTTGAGAAAGGCCGCCGAACGCTCCATCGGCGACCTTTGGAACACCATCGGGCGATTGCTCAAACTCTTCACGCCAAACGAATGCCAGAACTATTTCGCCGCCGCAGGATATGATGCAACATGATCGGATTCGCTCTATAATCGCACCTGGATCAATACGACCGCTGACGACTTCATGCAGCAGCTGGATCCCTACATCCAGTGGTACAATCAGCATCGCATAAAGCTCTCACTGGGCGGCTTTAGCCCCGCCGAATACCGCCGGAATCTCGGAACTGCAGCATAAGCAGTCCAAGTTTTCGTCCGCACCTCCTCAGAGCCAGATTTGTGCGCCGATTGACAAATGCCGTCCCGAAAGGGCTGTGACACGACGCAAGCGAGCATGAAATCGCAGCCAAAAACCGCCAACAGCCATCAGGACGCCCTGCCGATCACCAATTCAGCGGTAATTCGAGGTCTCCAGCATCACTTTAGTTTCGTCCAAGGGTGCCGCATTGATATAATATTAAAGAGACGTTCGTAACTCTTTACTGTGTCTGTACGTAGCATAGAAGAGGTGTGAACGCGGTATTTTCCAAGAAACTCTGGAACATAACAGCACAGTGAATTAAATTCGATGAGCTTGCACCAGAAGTCGTAGTCCTCCCATCCGCCGTCCAAGTGTGTATAACCGCCCACTCGTTCCCATACACGCTTATGCACTAGCGCCATCGCGTCAATATATGGGCCCTCCGCTAAAAGGGCTTTTGACCAATAGTCTGCGAGGCCGATGTCCGTGATGTCACCAAACATCACCAGTTGACTGTAGGCAGCATCGGCATCCGCCGCTATCAAAGCACGCCGCAGCTTACGTAAGCAGGCAGGATAGATGACATTATCGGCATCCATCACAAAGACCGCATCACAAGTCGCTGCTCTGAAGGCAGAGTTACGTACTTCCGAAAGGCCACTATTTTCTTCGTGACGCAGAAGAATTCCGCTTGGAAAGCGAGCCTTGTTCTTCCGCATCCAGGCTTGCGCCACTCCTACAGAGTCGTCCTTCTGAGAGCAGTCATCGACGATGACGAGCTGAATGTCGGAAAAATCCTGCGCTGCGATTGAATCAAGGCATTCTTCAATATAATTCGCATAATTATAGAGGCTGACTGCCACCGATATGCCTTCAGTTGAGGATATGTTTCCCCACTGTAACACAGTCTGGCTAGCGTTTCTTCTCATATACATGCCTTAGACAGTTAGGAGCTCGGCGAGAATATGGGATCTTTGTATATCGCTCTTTAGATCACGAGCGGCCGCGGCCGCGGCTTGAGCGATCACAGCCGCTTTCTCTTTTCCATCAGCGTCGTTGAGCACCCATTCTAGCAAATCTATGAGGCGGTGACTTTCTTCGGCAAGATAATGGATGCCAGGTTGGAAGTCAGGATTGGCGAAACATGGCTCTGAAACGACCGTGCAGCTGTTGGCCATACCCTGATAAACCAGACGGTGCCATTCAAAATAGGAAAACTCATCACGGTGGATGTTGAGTAGTACTCGTGTATTACGAGCCACATGTTGGGCCACGTCTACAAGACGTGCTTCTCCGGTTTCGGCATTCATCGGCTTGGTCGCATTGGCGGTGCGGAGATAAATGAAACTCTCGTATCGGCCGAGCCTTTCCGCGTTGCGGGCGAAGAATCGTGTACGATAGGGGCTGACAGTGCCGAAGAAGCATAGGTCAAGCGGTCGCCCAATCCAATCGGCAGGTGTGGGACCGTCAATCCACCAACGCTGTCCAGCAAGAAGCGGATGTGCTCGGACTTCCGCCTCAAGAGAGAGAGGTATCTTGCGAATCTCCGGAAAGATGCAAGCAGCCGGCATCACCTCGGCAAAAGCCGCCGCAATTGGCATAGACATATCGACCACCGATCTGGCCATCAAGACAATGTGCAGCGCTTGCCAAAACCACTGTGTCTGCACCTGTTCGGTGCAATACATACAAGCACCTTCTAACACATCGTCGCGCACCCATAAGGGCCCCCGACCAAGAAAGAAGAACTCGTGCGGAGCCACATAAATGCAACGCTCTGGTCTGGTCTCTATATCACTTTTCTCGTCGCCTTCGGCGACGGTGTATCCAGCGTTTCGGAGTAGGTTTCCAAGAGCGGCCGCGATCTCCTGCATGAAAACATTACTAAGGCTACTCACGTATAGGCCGATGGTCAGCAAAGGGCGAGGGGTGTATTCGTTTACTATGCGGGACGGTGAAATGCCAGCGGCAAGCTCTCCGAGCGTCCGGGCAATATGGATCGGTCTTGCGGCTTGCCGGTGTTCATCAGCTCCATGGCCAACATAATGGGCGGCAGGATTCACCTTCTCTGTGTCCTGATGCAGGGCTGTGTAATCAGAGCCGGAAAAGAACCGAAAACGTGATAAGCGCTCGATGGCGAGCTGCGAGCGCTTCAATGATAGTCGGCCTAGATCGCCCACAGGCCTCCGGAGAAGGGTTTGTTTCCAGTCGAAAGAAAACATGCAGCTTTGATCTCTACTTGGCTGGACGTTGCCTATCGTATTTTGATTGATAATGATAGCGTACAGAAAGCTGGATGGTTCTATTCACCTCGCCATTTTCTCGAATTTATGATTCCCTTGGTGCTCTGATCCCGCAAAAAGAGCACCGGGAGCGCAGTCGATCTTTGCACGTCGCTGCGCATGCTAGCGGATCGTAGTCGATGCAGCTACGACAACCCGCACAGCCGAAGCTCAGCAACTCATCCCATTATTAATCGCCACAAGAAACCGCGAGTGCAAATCCATCGACAGAGGTTGGCCCACCCATACTGACCTCCAACACGAGCATAAATGCTGAAGCATAAATCACGCCTCGAAGGGAATACACCACGATTCACATCTCTCCAAAAACCCTCCAAACGGGAACATCGAGCGTATATTAATGGCCACGAAAAATCGGATCAGTTTATTCTCTACAATCCTCATGCGGAAAATTCGTCTACAATTACAAAATTTGATGAAATTACGCTTGTTGTCTACAATTAATTCTTTCGGTATAACCTTATAAGCTTTGTTAGTGATGGCGTTAATTTCCTAAATTTGTTAACGAAAAATTTTTCTTGATTTCTCAAACCATATGCACAACCTTGTGCTTCTCTTCACAGGACATTCATATATCCTAAATGGTCTTGCAATAGCACGAATCTTGTAGCCTAGTTCTGCCGAATGCTTGTTCCGGCTGCCAAATGGCCTGAACGGACACGATCTATATTTTATTCGAGCAGCGGCTCATTTGAGGGGGCGCTGGTATCACAATGTTTTGCTAATAGGTTTCTCATGGTCAATGTTACGGTAGCGGGCATCGGTTACGTCGGCCTCTCAAATGCTGTCCTACTGGCCCAGCACAACGATGTCATTGCCTATGACGTCATCCCGTATAAGGTGGACAAGCTCAATGAGCGAATATCGCCGATTGCCGACACAGAGATGGAAGAGTATCTGAAATCGAAGCCTCTTCGCCTTAGGGCGACGACGGACCCAGCCGACGCTTTCGCCGCCGCCGATTTCGTCATCATCGCGACCCCGACGAACTACGATCCTAATACGAACTACTTCGATACGACGAGTGTAGAGGCCACGATTGATGACGTGCGTCGCGTCAACCAGCAAGCGACGGTTGTCATTAAGTCAACGATCCCTGTTGGCTACACTAAAAGGCTGCAGCGGCAGCGAGGCGATAATCGCATCCTTTTCTCACCGGAGTTCTTACGCGAGGGCAAGGCGCTTTACGACAATCTCTACCCCTCACGGATCGTGATCGGTAGCGATACACCCGAAGCGCACCAGTTCGTGGGTTTGTTGCAGCAAGGGGCTATCAAGGTGGACATTCCGGTTCTCTTCACTGGGTCCGGTGAAGCTGAAGCGATCAAACTCTTCGCCAACACTTATCTCGCCATGCGCGTCGCCTACTTCAACGAGTTAGATTCCTATGCCATGACGCACGGCATTGACACACGACAGATCATCGAAGGTGTCGGCCTCGACCCACGCATCGGTAAACACTACAATAACCCCTCTTTCGGGTATGGCGGCTACTGCCTTCCGAAGGACACAAAGCAGCTTCTCGCGAATTTCAGTGAGGTGCCGCAGAACCTGATCCGAGCCATCGTTGACGCCAATACAACGCGCAAAGATTTCCTTGCCGCCGACATCGTCGCGCGCAACCCAGACGTAGTCGGTGTGTATCGGCTGGCCATGAAGAAGGACTCAGATAATTTCCGCGCCTCCTCAATCCAGGGCATCATGAAACGCATAAAGGCCAAAGGCATTCCGATCATCGTTTACGAGCCGGATTATCCTGAGAACGAGTTTTTTCGTTCCGAGGTCGTCAGGGATCTTACGGACTTCAAGCGCCGGGCCGACGTCATTATCGCCAACCGCTCATCGAAGGACCTCGACGATGTAAAGGATAAGATATACACGCGTGACGTGTTCGGAACGAACTGATACCAACGTGCATTGATCATGACCTTTGCGCCCAGTCTCGTAGGCCGATGGACATAATCTTCCAAGGTTGATCGATGAGCCTGTTCCAGGCTCGGCAACATTGATCGACGATGTCGTCATAGTCCCGGAAGACCCGGTTCGACAGCCAGTTGTCACGCATGAACTGCCAGACGTTCTCCACTGGGTTCAACTCCGGAGATGGCGGGGGCAGGAACATCAATGTGATGTTTTCGGGAACCTTGAGCTTCGGCGTGACGTGCCAGCCAGCCTGATCGAGGATGAGCACTGCATGCGCGCCGGGATCGACGGGCTGGCTGATTTCGGCGAGATGCTCTTGCATGGCCCCGGTATCGCAATAGGGAAGAACAAGACCTGCGCCTTTGCCTTTCTTCGGACAGATCGCGCCGAAGATATAGGTCCACATGGTCCGCTATCGGCAGGTGCAGATGGTCGTGTTCCTCGCCGTGCCCATCGCCGGGTGATCTTGTTCTTCTGTCCTATTCGGGCTTCGTCGGCCCACCAGATTTCGATATCCGTGCCGGGCGGGCATTTTTCCCTGATCGCTGCCAGAGCGGCGGGGAAGTCTTTTTAAAAACGTCGCCTTCCAGTTCGTTCTGCGCATAATGACGAGGACGGGCCGAAAGCTTGGCAAAGCCGAGGGCCTCGAGTTCGCGGCCCACCGTCGTCTCGTCGATGGAAATGCGGAACTCCTCGAACAGCCACTGGACCAGGTCCTTGCGCCGCCAGCGCACCACGCCATGAATGGCCGGAATTGGGCCGCTTTCCACAGGTTGAGCCAGCGCCTTGCGCTGCGCGTCGTTCAGTTTCGACCGAGCCCCGGGCGCTTTGGTGTTCATCAATCCATCGGGACCGCGCTCATTGAAGCGCACGACCCAGTCACGAACGATCTGTACCGTCACGCCGCCGATCTCGGATGCATACTGCCTGGACCCGCCGTCATAGATCGAAGCCAGAGCCAGAAGCCGGCGAACTTGCGCGGCGTCCCTGGCTTTCTTCGCAAGCCGTCTTAACGTCGAGCCGTCATAGTCCATCCGCAACGATATTGCTCTCGTCATGCCGAACCTCCGTTCGGCACAGGGAGTCAGAAATTCGATGATTTGGGAACTCCTCTACGAGGCGCCGTCAGCGCTCGTTGGTATGAGGGGATATTGAACTGCTCACCCAAGCTTTGTGCCTCATGCGGCTGATCCTGTAGTTTTGCCCTTGATTTTACCTGGCCGGTACGTGTTGATGCCGGCGGGTGTGTTAGACAGCTACGAGAAGGAGTGTGGTGCGTGGTCAAGAAAACGACGAGAGTAGCGCTGCCCTTGAAGGAAACGCGCGCGCACGACCAGATTGTACCGCTGGGCAGCCTTGCCTACACGCGCCCCTCTTATCTGGCGATTTCGGCATGGACCGAGCATGTGCCGTTTGCCTTCTGGCTGATTGAGGCTATCCGGCCTTCAATTTTCGTCGAGTTAGGGACCCATTACGGCGTTTCATACTTCGCTTTCTGCCAAGCGATGGAAAAGCTCAACCTCGGTGCCCAAGCCTTCGCGGTGGACATGTGGACGGGCGATGAACATTCCGGCCTTTACGGCCCAGAGGTACTTCAGGCAGTCGCGACGCACAACGATCGAGCCTATAGCCATTTCTCAACACTGAAAAAGAGCAAATTCGATGATGCATTGGGATATTTCCTAGATGGCTCTATTGATCTGCTCCACATTGATGGCCTTCACACCTATGACGCCGTCAAGCATGATTTTGAGAACTGGCTTCCCAAGATGTCACCCCGCGGCGTGGTCGTCTTTCACGACACTAATGTGCGGGAGCGAGATTTTGGTGTCTTCCGCCTATTTGCAGAATTGAAACAAACTTATCCCACTTTCGAGTTCAGCCACGGCCATGGTCTCGGCGTCGTTGGCGTCGGTACAGAGCTGGCAGAGAAGATGCATCACTTGTTCGACGCGGAACGGAGGGATCACGACAGGCGCGATCTTCAGACGCTATTCTCCAGTCTAGGTCGTGGATGCCTCGACACTTACAAAGCACGGGCAGGCGATCAAAATCTGGCGGAAGTTCGCCGCCAGCTTCAGGCCGAGATTGCTAAACACCAAGAGTCGGCCAAACAAGCAGAGCAGAAGGTGGTGGCGTTTGCCGCCGACATACAGAAGCGCACCGATGAACTTCAGGTGGTGACATCTGCGCGCGGTGAACTAGATTCTCGTATCAAGCAGCTCGAAACTGATATGGTGAAACACCAAGAAACCGCACGGGAGGCAGAGCGGAAGGTTACGGCGCTCACCGCGGACCTTGAACAGCGCATCACGGAAGTTCAGGTCGCTACGTCTGCACGCATTGATGCGGATGCCCGCGCCGCAAGGTCAAACGAATTGCAGGAGCAGCAGGAAGCTGCGTTGCGAGTTCTTGAGACGGAGGCGTCGCAATCGCGCCTGCTGATCCAAGAGAGCGAACGGCGCGTACACGAGCTACAGGCAAAGCTCGACCATACTGATGAAGTCCTACAGGCGACAGAAAAGCAGCGTGCCGATACTGAATGGCGCAGGAGTGAGGTGGAAGCACTAGCAGCGGAGCGTGAACGGCATCTGCTCCTTCTTGAGGACCAACTAATCGTTCAGCGACAAAGCGTGGCGAGAGTCGAGCGAGAACTGGAGACTCTCCGAGCGGAAATTTGCATCCGGGAGGAAGAGATTAAGGCCGCTGGAAAGCGGGAGGAGGAGCTGCGCGATGAGCTGACAAAGACGCGGAGCGCGCTATTGCAGCGCGAGCACGAGACCGAGCAGAATGCAATGGAACTTGCAAACTTGCGTAGTGAATTGGAGCGTGTCAGTCAAGCGTTAACCGAGCGCGATAAAGTCCTTGTTGGCTTCAAGGATCATGTGGCACTGCTGATAGCGGATGTCAAGCAGCACCAAGCCACTGCGGCCATCACCGAAAAGCTTCATGCCAAACGCTTGCGCGAGGCAGAAGAGAGGCTGAATTTTCAAGCAATCGAGTACGAAAAAAATGCAGACGAATTGCGTACAGCAAAAAGCGAGAGCGAAGCACGACTAAGACAACTGCGTGAGGCGGCAGAGGCCCGTGTAGCACTTGAGAAGGCCCATGCCGCTGAACAAGCAAAGCACGCCGAAGAGTTGCTCAAGGAAAAGAATGATGGGGAGACGCGTCTCAAACTACGTTTTGATGAGATCGCTAACCTCACACGTTTGCTGAAAGACGCGGAAGCGGCGCTTGAGCGAGAAGCGGGCCAGTTGGAAGGAGGGCCTCGTGACGCGCTGGGACGGCAATCTTGGGAAACCGTGTCGGACTTTGGCACCAGTGCAGGTCTGGAGTTGGGCCGAGCCATTCTTAAAATGATCGAGCTACCAGCGATATGGAAAGTATTGCCGGCTGGAAGACGCCTGAAGCATCAGATGAGCTTACTCAGACGATCAGGCTTATTTGATGCAGAATGGTACCTCAGCGAATACAGGGATGTCGCTGAAGCGGGCGTAGACCCATCACAGCACTATATTCTGTATGGCGCCAGAGAAGGGCGAGAACCAAACGGTACGCTGACTACGAGAAGAAGGGCGGTGAAGGCAGGATAATCTGCCCGATATTAGGCAATCCTGATCCTGCGGTCGGGTATATGATCAACGTATGGGGAGCTTTATCTTAGAGAGCCAAGCCTGAAGCGCTTCATGATGGGTTGAGCTCTATTCCATTCAGGAGGAAGTTCTCATTGCAAGTCACTCTCTTTCTTGGATGAATAGTATGCAGTTATCAGGAACCGTGAAAGACAACGTGCTGGTTGGAGAGAATGGGTGGCTCTTCCTTTGGGGTGGTGGACATCGTCAGTTTGATTATCTGCGAGGAATCTGCACACCGGATCAGGCGACAACTCAGAACTTTGCTGACAATATCGCCTCCCGACGAGCAATTTGTGCCGCAAGAAACCTCCCATATCTACACGTGGTATATCCGTCGAAACCTATAGTAATGACGGATCTATTACCTAGTAATCTTCAGAACGGCGTACGAAGCCTCTTCGATTATCACTTCAAGCCGCGATTGGATTCTGCCACACAGGCTAGCGTACTCTACCCGAAAGAAAATCTTATTGCTGCTCGACTGCGGTCGCCTGTTTTCAGCGAGCACGACACCCACATGACCAACTTTGGCGATAAGAGCTGGCTCGGGAAATCTGCACAGCGGGGATAAGTGGAGTTTCTGCCTGACTTCGGCTTAGATGCCGGGAACAGGAGAGACCATGACGAGACGACCGCGCCGGAACCATAGCCCGGCTTTCAAGGCGAAGGTGGCACTTGCCGCCATCCGAGGTGAGCAGACGCTGGTGGAGTTGTCCCAGCAGTTCGATGTGCACGCCAACCAGATCAAGCAATGGAAAGACCAGCTCCTTGAGGGGGCGACAGGTGTGTTCGGCGATGAAACGAAAGCGGAGCCGTCGGGTCCGACCATCGATGTCAAAACGCTGCACGCGAAAATCGGCGAACTGACACTGGAGAACGATTTTTTATCCGGTGCGCTCGGCAAGGCGGGATTGCTGGGCGGAAAGAAATGATCGACCGCGAGCACAAGCTATCCGTCGTGCGCCAGGCGAAGCTTCTCGGCTTCAGCCGTGGCAGCGTCTACTATCTGCCTCGTCCGGTGTCTGACGGCGATCTGGCCCTTATGCGCCGGATTGACGAATTGCATCTCGACTACCCCTTTGCCGGAAGTCGGATGTTGCAAGGGCTCTTGAGAGGAGAAGGTCTGGAGACCGGGCGGCGACACGTCGCCACGCTGATGAAGAAGATGGGCATCGAGGCGATCTACCGCCGCCCGAACACCTCGAAACCAGCGCCAGGGCACAAAATTTATCCCTACCTCCTACGAAAGCTGGCAGTCACCCGGCCCAATCAGGTGTGGGCAATGGACCTGACCTACATCCCCATGGCGCGGGGATTTGTCTATCTGTGCGCCGTCGTGGACTGGTTCAGCCGGAAGGTCTTGTCATGGCGGTTGTCGATCACGATGGAAGCAGCCTTCTGCATCGAGGCGGTGGAGGAGGCACTTGCCCGTCATGGCAGGCCGGAAATCTTCAATACCGACCAGGGATCGCAGTTCACCTCCATCGACTTCACCGCCGTGCTGAAGAGGTCACAGATTGCCATCTCGATGGATGGCAAGGGTGCGTGGCGAGACAATGTCTTCGTCGAGCGGCTCTGGCGTTCGATCAAATACGAGGAAGTCTACCTCCATGCCTACAAGACTGTGTCCGAGGCACGCGCTGGCATCGCCCGATATCTGAACTTCTACAACACCAGACGCCCACATTCATCCCTTGACCGGCGGACGCCGGATCAGGCCTACTTCAACGCGCTGACACCAATGATGGTGGCGGCATAATCGAGGCGGAAATCCACTTAGCGAAACGCCCGAAGCTGTTCAGACAAACCGAGCCACCTCTATATTATCGTCTCACATCAAATCTTGGGCCTTTTAGGACGTGACCACGACCCAATGGACTTCATGAATAGCCACCGGGATATGCGGCTTGGTGACCTTTCGGTAATGATCGGATCTCCTGAGCGGAGGCCAGAAATTTTATTCAACCCACGCGGGCGTCGATTTAAGTTGCTCAACAACAGACCATTCCTACCTGGAAACTCGGATAATGTTGCAATAAGTTTCAATCTCGCATCCGCAAGTACCAAAAGACTACTCGCGATCGGTGATAGTTTCCTATTTAATAGCTTGGCATCACTCTCCACATTCTACCGCGACATACTTTATGTCCGAAGCAGCCTCTTTCAACCGGATCTTCTTGACCTTTTTGCACCGGATGATGTCGTTACCGCAAACGCAGAGCGCTATCTTGCGCAAGTCCAACCCGATCATACCGCCGATAGTGTAATAATGCGCTGCTATGGGCGCCCAAATTATATCCCATCCGCCGATTTCTCCGATGCACTACGGGCACAATTATCGTATCGCGCCTATCCTGCCACCTACCAAGCGTGGTCCACAGAAATGAACGCTGCAAGCTTCAACCGGTTGGGGCCGAGCAAAACCAACAGTGATCTACTACCGATATCAGGATCGGAGAGCCAGTATGAGGTAACAGGAGTAGACCCCCAGATAATCTATACGGACCCATTAATAGAAGTCGGACGAACCTATCGCCTACATATTACCATGGAAACCAACGTCAAGAGCATTTCTCAGTTGTTTATTCAGCGCAGCCCATCGGCGGGAGGTGATTATTCAACGGCCATCACCGTTCCAGTTTTTCCCGGCAAAAATCAGATAACGTTTGAAATTCCTGCTTCAGAGAATGGTGAGAGCCTTAGGTTCGATCCCCTAAACAACTGTGGACGCATCAATATTGTCCATATTGAACTCGTAGAGTGTTGAGGGGATTCGGAAGAAAACTTGGACCACCTGTCATCACCGGATCAATACTCCCCAGAAGTGCCGTTTGAATCTTCCCCAGTTTGAGCGCGCCGCCGGTCTTCCGGGGCGCGCCCCGGAAGACCGGCGGCGCGGCATCGCCAATACTCCTCCCGATGGTCGGGAGGGGAATATTGGTGATCAAGCTGAGGGAGACAATCATGATCCTGGATTTGCATCGACAAGGTTTGTCGGTGTCGGCGATCGCCAGGCAGACTGGCATCGATCGCAAGACGGTGCGCAAGTATATCGAACGAGGGCTGGAGGCTCCGACCTACGGTCCCAGGAAGCCGAGAGCCACGGTGGTCGATCCGTTCGCCACGTATCTTCGCGAGCGCGTGAAGGCCTATCCTGGTCTTACGGGCAGCCGGCTGTTTCGAGAGATCAAGGAGCGTGGCTACACCGGCGGCTATACGGCCGTGACGGATTTCCTGCGCGATGTGCGGCCGCCAGCCGTCCAGGGCTTCGAGGTCCGCTTCGAGACGCCGCCCGGTGAGCAAGCACAGGTCGACTTCGCCCAGTTCCATGTCGTCTTCACTGACGAGCCGATGACGCCAAGGATCGTTTGGCTGTTTTCCATGGTGCTCGGACATAGCCGTCTTATCTGGGCGCGGTTCGTCATGCACCAGAACCTGCCGACGGTGCTGCGTTGCCATGTTGCCGCCTTTGAAGCCATTGGCGGCGTGCCGAGAGAGATACTCTATGACCGGATGAAGACGGCGGTCGTCGGCGAAGGCCAGACGGAGGGCATCGTCTATAATCGCGCGCTCGTCGATCTGGCCCGCCATTACGGCTTTCACCCCAAGGCATGCCGACCTTATCGCGCCAAGACCAAGGGCAAGGTCGAGCGGCCGTTCCGCTATATCCGGGAGGACTTCTTCCTGGCGCGTACCTTCCGCAATCTCGACGACCTGAACGCCCAACTCCGCCATTGGCTCGACACCATCGCCAATCCGAGAGTCCATGCCACGACGCTGCGCGTGGTCAGTAAGGCCTTTGCCGAAGAACGGCCGCATCTGCGCCCGCTGCCCTTGGCTCCGTTCCGAGCGGTTTTGAAGCTGGAGCGCCGCATCTCGCGCGAAGGCATGGTCAGCGTCGGCGGCAATGCCTACAGCGTCCCGGATGCGACCCGCAGCAGGCTGGTCGAAGTCCATTCGCTTGCCAACGAGCTGCGCATCTTCGAGAACGGAACCCTGATCGCGGTCCATCCCGTGCTGGAGGGCCGCAAGCAGCGGCGTGTGCATCCCGATCACCGGAAAGGCATGGCGACCATCCAGCGCTCCTGGTCGAAGGGCGACAGCGCCGTCACCCTTCAAGGCGCCGGCGACAAGGTCATGCAGCGCTCGCTCGCCTTCTACGATGCTGTCGGCAAGGCCATGGCGCGGGAGAACCGTCCATGAGCACCAAGCTCGACACCATGTCATCGATGATCGATCGCATCCGTCACGATCTCGTCGGGTTGAAGATGCCGCGCGCGCTCGAGGCGCTTGATCATGTCGTGCGCCGCCTTGAACACGGAGAGCTATCGGCATTGGAGGCCATCGACATCCTGCTGTCGGAGGAACTCACCCTGCGCGAGAACAGCCGCATCAAGACGGCGCTCCGGATGGGCAGGCTCGCGACAATCAAGACCCTGGCCGGCTTCGACTTCACCTTCCAGCCGTCACTCGACAAGGATCGCATCTTCACGCTCGCCCAGCTCGGCTTCATCGAGCGCAACGAGGCCGTTCATTTCCTCGGACCGCCAGGGACCGGCAAGAGCCACCTCGCCACGGCTCTCGGCGTCGAAGCCGTCAAGGCCGGAAAGAGCGTCTACTTCTGCACCCTGGCCGACCTCATCACCTCGCTTGCGCGCGCCGAGCGGGAGGGCCGGTTGCAGGAACGGATCCGCTTCTTCTGCAGGCCGAGCCTACTGATCGTCGACGAAATCGGCTACCTGCCCGTCGTTACCGGCGGCGGCAATCTGTTCTTCCAGCTCGTCAACGCTCGCTACGAACGTGGGGCCATGATTCTGACCTCAAACCGCGGCTTTGCCGAATGGGGCGATGTCTTCGGCGATCCCGTCGTCGCCACCGCACTCTTGGACAGGCTACTGCATCACGCCGTCGTCGTGCAGATCGAGGGGTCAAGCTACCGCCTGCGTCAGCACGCCGAGCTCATGCCGGAACATGTCCGCTCCAAGGCCCTCATCACACCGCCCGCCTTCGCGCCACCAAAACCGCGCGGACGGCCACCCAAAAATGGCCACTTCGCCCTGCCAACCACGTCGGCATAACTGGGGAATTTTACTTCGGCGCTTCTGAGGAAAATTCACGCGGCATTGACACCACCAAGAGGTAGCTTTCCGGAAATGGGTGAAGATAAGGCTGCGCGACGGTCTCGAGGCGCGGCCTCTGCCGGCCAATCCAACGAGATCATCATGGCGCATGCCGTCATCTCGACAAACAACACGCCTTCTGACGGCATCCCCTGACACACTCCCGGTTAAGGACCGGGCCTTTGTGTATCCATCCGGTGACGCTTTCAATTACCCACAAGTTCAGCTCCGATGGCTGCACCGAGGGTGATGTCAGTAAGACGGGAGAGGCCTCGCCACATGACGATATTGCCTGGTGGCGGGTCCTTTGTCCGGGCGAGGTAACCGCCTAATCTCGCGATCTTGTTCAGGTAGGATGACAACGGTTTCAACTCGCCGAAGGGCCGGGTTTGTCGGTGATGAGGCGATCGAGCAGCCTCATCTCGAAGGCTGTGATCGCCAGCTCCGGTTTGGCGTCAGGCATGGTGCGGTTGATCATGGTCATCCAGAAGACCCGCCAAGCCAGAATGCAGAAGACTGCAATTAGCCTGACGAGTCTCTCGGCCGTCCGCAGTCGGGCTTCCTCGGCCTTTTAGCCGGATTTCAGAATCTTATGGAAAACTTCGATTTTCCAGCGCATTGCATACCAATGCAGCTTTTGGATCGCGTCGGCAGTCGACTGGACCGGCAGGTCGGTGATCAACTGGAGGCCTCGAATTACCTCCCCCTTAGCCGGTTTTCATGATCCAATCCGCCCTACGTGATTTGCAGGGACCGGATGATGCGTGGGCAGCCAGGCTTTTGGGATTTGGACGAGCACTACGAGCGGCTGAGTGCTGTTGGCGACCCTCTGGAGAAGCTCAACAGCATCATTCCCTGGGCTGTGTTTGAGAAGCCGTTGGCCAAGGCACTGAAGCGATCCGACGGATCGAAGGGCGGACGTCCGCCGTTTCCGGTGGTGCTGATGTTTAAGATCCTGGTGCTGCAGGCATTGTACAATCTGTCCGACGACCAGGCCGAGTTCGTCATCCAGGATCGGCTGTCGTTCATGAGGTTCCTGGGTCTTTCCCTGTCTGCGAAGGTGCCGGATGCCAAGACGATCTGGCTGTTCCGCGAAAGCCTAGTGTGGGCTGGTGCCAGCGATAATCTGTTTGCCCGTTTCGACAAGCATCTCTCGCGATCGAGTTATCTGGCCAAAGGTGGTCAGATCGTCGATGCAACGATCATCCAGGCTCCCAGGCAGCACAACAGCCAGGACGAGAAAGAGGCGATCAAGGCGGACGGGATCCCCGCGGATTGAAAGGACAAGCCCGCCAAACTTGCCCAGAAGGATCGAGACGCCCGTTGGACGGTGAAGGCGAAGCAACCGACGCAAACGCCGACGTCAGCCGCAACCCGGCAGCATGACATCGCCATTCCGCTGTTCGGCTACAAGAACCATGACGGCATCGACCGGGCGCATGGGTTCATCCGGGGATGGGCGGTGACGAGCGCGGACGATCTTCTTCAGCCGCGCATTCTCGTCCTCGAGCTTCAGCTTCTTCATCTCCGGCGGCAGCATGCCAGCGTATTTTTTCTTCCAGTTGAAATAGGTCGCCTGACTGATCCCCGCTTTCCGGAGATCTCTGCAACCGAGACACCTTCATCACCCTGCTTCAGAATGAACGCCTTCTGAGCGTCCGAAAACTGCGATGCTTTCATCGTCTTCCGTTCCTTTCCCAGCCAGGAAAATGCACCGGAAAACTCTAGCCAAAACTGGCCCAGTTTGAAGGGTTCAGATCACCCAGCGCGGTTCAATTCCCATTTGGGCCCTTATAGCTCAATGCACATCCTCGTTAAGAAGCCGTGCAACAACTTCCGCAGCTAAGTGTTTCCAGTTATTAAGTTGGACACCATGCGCCACAAGGAGCTTGCTGCATGCAAGGCGCGAGTTAGCAGGCCGGCGTGCCGGCGTAGGATAGGCCGAGGATGGTATCCCTTCAATCTCGGCCGTAGGACCACCATAGCTTGCGGAAACAGCAAAAATCTCGCGTGCGAAATCCGCCCAGCTTGCGGACCCAGCGCCCACCATATGGAAGATTCCGCGTAGATAAATATTATCGCTCTCAACAAGGTTACCTGCAATCGCCAGGATACCATCGGCAATATCAAGCGCAGACGTCGGATTGCCGATCTGATCGTCTACCACATTAATCAGTGCGCGGCTTTCCGCCAGCAGCAGCATGGTCTTCAGGAAATTCCGGCCAAAGGGACTGTAGACCCAGGCTGTGCGCAGGATGACGTGATTGTCCGTCGCCTGTGCCACGGCCCGTTCACCGGCCAGCTTCGTGCGGCCGTAGGCGCTCGTCGGCCCGACAGGATCCGTTTCGAGATAGGGTTCCGGCTTTTCGCCATCGAAGACGTAGTCCGTGGAAAGGTGGATGACCGGCACGCCCAGCCGGGCCGCGACGGCGGCGATCCGGCCGGGCGCGACCGCATTGACGGCATGAGCCTTTACCTCCTCGGTTTCCGCCTGGTCTACCGCAGTATAGGCGGCGGCGGAGACGATGACGTCCGGCCGTGCCTGCCCGAGGGCGACATCGATCCCGCCCAAATCGTTAAGGTCAAGCTCGGGCCGTCCCAATGCCACGATATCGAAGAGATCGTTCGAGGCCCCGCGCTCCAAGAGCGAGCGGACAACTTGCCCCTCTCGGCCCGTTACCACCATGCGCTTGCGCTTGCCGTCCATTTCGCCTCACAAGCCGGTTTGCGGCTGGCTACCGGCCAAGCCAAGCCGCGCGCCGGCATAACGCTCGCGCAGGGGCCCCCACCACCATTCATTGTCGAGATACCAGCGCACGGTCTTTTCGATGCCGGTATCGAACGTCTCCTCGGCGCGCCAACCCAGCTCCATTTCGAGTTTCCGCGCATCGATCGCATAGCGGGCGTCATGGCCCGGCCGGTCGGTCACATGGGTGATGAGCTCACTATAGGGCCGCGCGCGCGGGCGAAACTGGTCTAACAGGCTACAAATTCGCGTCACCACGTCGATATTGCGCCGTTCGTTGCGGCCGCCAATATTGTAGGTCTCTCCGACCCGGCCGCGCTCCGCGATAATGTCGAGGGCGCGGGCATGGTCCTCGACATAAAGCCAGTCCCGCACTTGCGCGCCGTTCCCATAGACGGGCAACGGCTTGCCCTCCATCGCGTTGAGAATCATCAGCGGGATCAGTTTTTCTGGAAAATGGTAAGGGCCATAGTTATTAGAGCAATTGGAGACAATCACAGGAAGGCCATAGGTGCGCTCCCATGCCTTCACAAGATGATCGGATGCGGCCTTGGTGGCCGAATAGGGAGAACTCGGATCGTAAGCCGTCAGTTCAGTGAATAGCCCCTCTTCCCCGAGCGATCCATAAACCTCGTCCGTTGAAACATGTAGGAGGCGGAATATCTGCTTTCGCTCTGCCTCCAGGTCGCTCCAATAGGCCCTGGCGCATTCCAGGAGCGTGAATGTGCCGACGATATTGGTATTGACGAAATCTTGGGCACCATTTATCGAGCGGTCGACATGGCTTTCAGCCGCCAGATGCATGATCCGGTCAGGCTGAAACTCTGCAAGAGTTCTCGCCAAGATTTCTCCATCGCAGATATCAGCACGCAGAAATTGATAATTGCGCTCATTACGAATGGCTTGCAACGACGTCTCTGTCCCGGCATAAGTAAGCTTGTCGATGTTTAGGACCTCATAGCCTTTCTCCAAGGCAAGATATCGGACAACAGCCGAACCAATGAAGCCTGCTCCGCCGGTGACGAGTACACGCATGTAAGCTTTCCCATATTATTCTGCCATTTTCCCTGATATACCCCCGAAGGGTAGAAGTCCTAAAAATTATTCGTTATTGACAGAAAACACTGGCGTACTGTTGCAAAATCTCAACCTACCATGAGAAATACCTTTCACAAGAAAATGCGTTGGAGGTCGGCCGAAGCACATGACGACTAAAGGCATCATCCTAGCTGGGGGGAGTGGCACACGCCTCTACCCTCTCACAATCGCAGTGTCGAAACAGATCCTGCCCGTCTACGATAAACCGATGATCTACTATCCGCTTAGCGTGCTCATGTTGGCAGGAATCCGCGAGATCCTGATCATCTCCACGCCGCGCGACCTTCCGCTGTTCCGTGAACTGCTCGGCGACGGCGAGGCTTTCGGCATCACGCTTTCCTATGCCGTGCAGCCCCAGCCGAACGGGCTTGCCGAGGCCTTCATCATCGGCCGGGAATTCATCGGCTCGTCCTCGGTCGCCATGGTTCTCGGCGACAACATCTTCTTCGGCGAGGGGCTCTCGAACCTCTGCCGGCAGGCGGCGACGCGCGAAAGCGGGGCCTCCGTTTTCGCCTATTACGTCAACGACCCACAGCGTTATGGCGTAGTAGAGTTCAATGCCGCCGGCAAAGCGCTTTCGATTGAGGAAAAGCCCACTGATCCGAGATCGAGTTGGGCTGTGACCGGACTGTACTTCTACGACAATGACGTTCTCGACATTGCCGCCTCCGTCAAGCCCTCAGCGCGCGGCGAACTGGAGATCACCGCCGTCAATAGCACCTATTTGGAGCGCGGCAAGCTGCATGTGAAGCAGCTCGGCCGCGGCTATGCCTGGCTCGACACGGGCACGCTCGACAGCCTGCACGAGGCCTCCGCCTTTGTCAGGACCATCGAGCATCGGCAGGGCATCAAGATCGCCTGCCCGGAGGAGATTGGCGTGGAGATGGGCTGGCTGCCGGTCGACAGGATGCTGCAGCGCGCCGAGGAGATGGGACGCAGCGAATACGCCAACTACCTGCGCCGGCGCGCCCGGGAGCTTGCAACGGCATGAGCGAGATCCGTCCCACCGCGCTTGACGGCGTGCTCGAGATCGTGCCCGCCCGCTTCGGCGATGCACGCGGCTTCTTCTCCGAAACCTACAATGCCGCGCGCCTCGCGGAATCCGGCATCGACCTTGCCTTCGTGCAGGACAATCATTCCCTGTCGGCGCGGCGCGGTGTGCTGCGCGGGCTGCATTACCAGCTTCCGCCGCGGGCGCAGGACAAGCTCGTCCGGGTGGTGCGCGGCGCGATCTTCGACGTGGCGGTCGATATCCGCCGCGGCTCACCGACCTTCGCCCGATGGGTCGGCGTCGAGCTCTCAGCGGAAAAATGGAACCAGCTCCTGGTCCCCAAGGGTTTTGCCCACGGCTTCGTCACGCTCACCGAGAACACGGAAGTCGTCTACAAGGTGACTGACTACTATTCCCCTGCGTATGACCGGTCGATCCGCTACGACGATCCCGAGATCGCCATCGACTGGCCGGTCGCCGCCGGCGACGTGCAGCTGTCCGACAAGGACCGCGCCGCCGTCCCGCTCGCAAGGGCGGACGTCTTCTCCTGGGAATAGACCCCCCTACTGCGGACGCTTGAACCGCTGCTGTCCGAAGATGGCCCCGAGGAACGGCGCGCGCATGATCCAGAGGCGTAGCCGCACGCGCTTGTTGGCCGGCAGGCGCACAAGCGCCGCCTTCTGTGCCGCAATCGCCGCCTTCCGGTCGCCGGCCAGAAGATAGGCTTCGGCCGCGTGCCTGAGCAGGTTCGGCTGGCTCTCCTTCAGCGCGAAGGCCTGGACAAGCTGTTCGGCCGCCTGGGCATAGCGGCCTTCCCGGTAGGCGGCAAAACCGGACATGCTGAGCGCCTCGGCGCTGGCGGGGTCCGGCTCCCCCATGAAGCGGGTCGGCGCCATCCGGGCGCCGGCATAGCTCAGCCAGGAAAAGCGGAGCGTCTCGTTCAGCCGGCCGAGGCGCTCCGCCGCATCCTTCCAGCGCAGCTCCGTCACGCAGATGTCCTTGTAGCCATGGCTCTTGCGGGTCTGGAACTCGACGATGTGGTCCGTGGCGCGGAAGCGGGAATATTTCCGGCAGATGAACCAGGCGGCGATGCGCAGGACGAGGTCGCGGGCGGGCCGCTGGAGCTCCCCTTTCTTCAGTGCCGCGATCCCAGCGGCCGCGGAGGGCGCGCGGTGGCCCGCGCCGGCAAGATTGTAGAAGGCGTTGCCCAGGGTGATCGTGACCGTCTCGTGCAGCAGGGAGAGAAGGCCAACACCGGAATTGTAGCAGAGCGTAGCATCGACACTGTCGATAAGCGCGTGGATATTGTCGCCCCTTTCCGCCGTAACGACATTCGGGCTTGAAAGCGGAAGGTCCGTTTTCGACAGGGGATGCGGCTTTATGATGAAGAGGACGTCGGCATTATCCGCCACCAGGGACGGCAGGGACGACAGGAATTGCGGGTAGGATTGCTCGCCCCTGAGAAACAGGGTGACGGCCATGTCGTCTTCCAGCTGGAGCGGCACGAAGCACTTGATGCGGCGATCGTCCCGCAGATGGCGGTATTTCGCGGCCGTCTCCTCGTAGGCCCCCATCTGTTCGAGGGTTTCGCCGCCCCCGCGCAGGTCCTCGACATAGGACCGGGCGGCGTCCAGCTCCGCCGCCGAGAACCTCTCCGCCAGGAAGGCGGCTTCGGAAAAGCCCTCGCTGTTGTAGCAGACGTCCACGTCGTAATAGATCGTGCCCGGCAAGGCACCCCGCTCGATGACGATCGTGTTCCGGCCAAGCGCCTTCGCCCTGTCGAAGATCGGGCGGAAGGCGGCATGGCTCTTCATATAGGGGTTGAAGATGGCGATATCGTCGATCCGGCCCTGTTCGAGGCCGGACAGGATATCCCCGACCGTTTCCGCCTTGTCGGAGAGGACGGGCACGAGCCGATAGCCCAGGAGACGGAGCGGCAGGAAATAGCCCAAAGTGTCCCTGTTCCGGCACAGGCAGGCGATCGTCTTCTCCCGCTCGAGATGGTCGATCGCCAGCAGCCCGGTGCGGTCGTCAAGATAGTTCCGGGTCGCGGCGAGGAAGTTCTCCCGTTTCCCGTCACCGGACGCATACCACACCTGTTCCTTCGCGCGGGGATGGTGCCGATGGAAGACCTTGAACCCCAGTCCCTCCGCCGGTTGGGACAGAAGCTCGAAGAGGCGGCGGAAGCCGACATAGGACCTCGCCTGGTAGAAGTCGGACCGCAGCGGGCCGAAGAGGTCGCTCCCGGGCTCCTCCGGCAAGGGCAGGAAGCCGGCATGGAGGCAGAAGCGCAGCAGGAACTCGAAATCCTCGGACCCATGCCCGCGAAAGGAAGAATCGTAGCCCCCGACGAGGGAGAACATTTTCCGGCTGATGAGGAAGACGTTCGAATAGGGAGCGACGTAACGTTCGTCCGCGCCGCTCACTTCGGCATAGTTCAATGTGAAGGCAAGCTTGCGCAGGAAAAGGGATTGCCGCTCGGCGCCATCGAGGCTTTCGAGCTGCCGCGTCTCGGCCGCTCCCAGATGGAAGGCCGGCGGGTTGAGCATGATGTCGACGACATTACGCATGTCGAGCGCGCTCGCCGTCTCCGCCAGCCGCTGGAAGAGGTCGCGTTCGCTGATGAAGTCCGGGTCGCAGAAATAGATGAAATCCGTCTCGCACAGCGAGGCGCCGATGTTGCGCGCCAGCGACAGCGAGAACACACCTTGGTCGTCGACGAAATGGTAGCGGTAGCCGGAATGCGCGCAGAGCGCCGCAAGGGTGTCCCGATGGGGCGGCTCGGACCCGAAATCCACGACGACGATCGGCGGGCAGGGCCGATAGTGGCCGGCCATCCCGCCCAGCCGGTCGGCGATCCAGGGATTGCCGTCATGAAGGCGCACGCAGAACACCATGGTGATGTCCGAAGCGCCGACGGACCCGCCCGCAATGCTGGAGGAGGTGGTGGCGCAGCTCATTCGCTATCCTCGGCCCGTGAAGAAACATGTGCCATGCGGTGCAGGCCCGTCTCGATCCCTGGAGCATTCCCGGCCGAGGCGACATCGCTTCGCGCCGGACAATGCGTCAAAAACAATAGCCCGGGAAAGGCCGGCGGACCGGCCCTCTCCAGAGCATGCCGCGCGGTTTTGCGACAACGACATGCGTAAGACAAGGACCGCGCCGCGCTTCAGGGCAGGAAAGGCTTTCCGGGAAAGAGCGGATGCAGCCACTGCGGCAACTTTGCGTACCGTCTTCTCCGCATCAGCCGCCTGTTGCCCGGCAGACGCTTCAAGGCCTCCTCCAGGCATTCCAGCGCCAAGGATCTGGCACCGCGCTTGAGATAGCACTCCGCCAGGCATCGCAGGTGCTCGACCTCGTCGGGCTCACGCGTGCGCAGGGCCTCGAAAAGCTGCGTGGCCTGCCGGTAATCTCCCGCGGCGAAGGCCTTTCGCGCCTGTTCGCCGAGTTTCGCGGCCGGCATGATCATCATGTCGACGAATGGGCCGCCGTGCCGCTGGACGCCGGTTTCCAGGAGGAGCTTGTGGAGGTTCCGGTCCTCGGGAAGCCAGCCATGGGCGATTTCGAAGAGGCGGTCGGCCTCTTCGTACTGTCCGTCCGCGCGCAGGCCCTTTGCCAGATCGATGACCGTCCGCGCCGCCGCCCTGTCGTCGGGAACCCATCCGCGCGCGGTCTCGAAAAGCCGCACGGCCTCTTCGCGCCGGCCGGCCGCATGCGCCGCCCTGCCCATCTCGGCCATGGCGCGGGAGAGCTTCCCGTTGGCCGGCTGCCGCCGGTTCGCGGTCGTAAACAGGCGGAAGGCCTCGTCGTAATCCTCCCGCTCGCAGGCCGCGCCTGCCATGCGGATGAGCGTGCCGATGGCGCTCGTCTCCTCCTGGACCGCCTCGCGGCCGCCGAAGGAGAAGTAGAGCGGCGCCTTGAGGGAGACGTTCCTGGGAACCGTGCCCAGGACGATCGGGGCCGCGGTCAACCCGCGAAGGACGGAAAAAAGGATGCGTGTCCCAGGTGCAGGCGCTTCGGCATTCTCCGCCCCGCCCTCCCCTCTGGCGACCCGGTCGGAGATGCCGAACGAATAGAACTCCTCGATCAGGAAACGCAGGAAGCGCAGGCGTTTTTCCGCATCCGGCACGCTGGCCTCCCCGACGGCCGCGACCAGCTCCTGCCTTCCGGACACCGCGCGCGCCAGGCCCGGCTGGGCATAGAAGGCCTTGCCGCAGCAGATCACGGGCTTGCCCTTCGCGAGCGCCACGAGGCCCAGGTCGGAATTGAGGACGACGACGGATGCGGCGAGCTCGATCAGGTCCGCCACCGGCGCGTCGTCCACGAAGACGACATTAGCAATCTCGGGCCCGGCAGCGCCGGGCGGGCGTTTCGCCACCACGACAAAGGCCTGCGGATCAAGCGCCTGCGCCAGATGGGCGATCCAGTCCCCGAAGGCGCCGGCACCTTCGCAGGGACCGGCAAGGGCGCGGGCCGCGCCGTCCTGCGGGCCTTGCAGGTCCACGAGCACCATCCGCCGCCCGCCAAGGCCGAGCCGGTCGGCCAGAGCGGCGCCCGCCGGCGCACCGTCCTCCCCCCGCGCCGGCCCGTTGTCCGCCAGCCAGTCCAGCATCCGCCGCCGCGCGGCGGCGTCGAGCGGCCTGTCCCAACGCGCCGACTGGTCGGAGGGACTGCCGGCAAGAAACCCTTCCGGATCGAAGAACCAGCTGTCCGGCAGCCCGCCCCGGCCCGCGACGACAAGGCGCCGGCCCGCCGCCTTGAGGCCCTCGTACAGGGAACAGCGGTGGTCGTCGCCGTGGGGATCAAGGAAAAGGGCCCGCGTGAACCCCTCCTCGTCCAGGGCGCGGACCAGCGCATCGCTATCGGCGAAATCGCCCTCCGGCCGGATGCGGTAACGCCCGAAGGCGGGAAAGGCGTGCCGCAGCGCCCGCAGCGCCGGCGCGTGCGCGTCGGCGAGGACCAGCGTCTTCTCGCCGGAATGCGGGTCTTCCATGGGCAGGAGCCAGGACGTACCGGCGTCATAGGCCTCCATGATGCCGGAGACGCGCTCCTGGTTCTCCACCATCGGCGTGACATAGCTCGCATCCTCGCGCTGCGGATGCCAGAGATGGGCCATCTGCAGGCCGCGCTGGAACACGTCGATGCCGTAGAGCGCGAAATAGGCCCGGAACCCCTCGTAGCGCAGGATCGCGTTGCGGCGGGTGTTGAGATAGTAGTTTCCCGTCCGCGGCCCTTTCGGCCCGTAGCTGGCGAGCCGGTGCAGCAGCTCGAAATCCTCCGCGCCATGGCCGACGAAGCTCTTGTCGTGCCCGCCGATCGCCAGGAGATGGTAGCGGCTGGCGACGATCGCCGAGATCGCATAGGTGTGGTTCTGGTAGACGGTCCTGTCGTCGCGCATCACGCCGTCATGCAGCAGCGTATCGGCGAAGGCCGCCTCCCCTTGCGCGAAAAGCGCCAGGTAGCGCCGGGTGAAGTCCTCCGTCATATAGGCGCCGGGCAGGGCGAAGAACGTATAGGCGTTGCCTGGCATGCCGCGCAGCCGCGTCTCCTCCAGCACGCGTTCGTAGCTGCGCGGCGACATGAGGAAATCGATGTCGTGATAGAGGATCAGCGGGGTTTCGGCGTGCTGGGTGCCGATGTCGCGGGCATGGCCGACGCTGAAGGGCTCGTCGCCCGTTTCCACGCGCACCAGCCGCGTGCCCGTCGCATCGGCGAGCGCGCGCAGCTCCCCTGCTCTTTCCGCCGCCGTGCCGTAGTCGACGATGAGCGGGACGTAGCCCCCGGGCAGCGTCGCGACGATCCGCGCGATGCGCTCCGGCTCGTCGTAGAGCCGGTCCGCCGACAGGCGGACGGGAATGACGGCGGTGATGACCGGGGCCTCGGACACGGGCGCGCGCCCTCCTCTTATCTGGATGCGTCGAAGGGATACAGGATCCTTCCGACGATGCGGGCTTTCAGGGACGTCCTCTCGCGGAAGAAGCGGATCGGGTTGGCCCTGTATTTCTCAACGAGCCTCCTGTTCCCCCGCCAGCCGATGAGGGGGACGAGGACGAAGGGCAGAAGATGGCGCCAGCCGAGAATGCCATAGGCGCCCCAGGGCCGCCACCCGGCCGGCCCGGCGTCGCCGAATTCGTTGGCATAGTCCTGCGGGTTCTTCAGCCGCAGCGTCAGCCATTCGACGGCCTGCTCGAACGTGTAGCGCGCACCCGTCGCCGGCTCGAAATAGGTCGGATAGAGGAGGTAGGCGGCGGCGAAGACCTCCACCACCGTGCGCCGGCGCGTGCGCCGCGGATTGGGCTGCCGGTCGTCGGTCAGGCCCCAGCCGGCATAGAAGGGCGAGCCGAGTACGGTCAGCGGAATGCCGCGCAGGAGCGCCTCGAAGCCGCCGAGCGAGGTGATCGCATAGGCCTTGTCGATCGTCTCGAAGGACTGGGCGAGCGGGATTCTCTCGTGCAGGATGCGGCAGAGATGGGCGACCTCCTCCGGGTCCGACTGCGCGTCCCTGACGCCGTTCAGCACGTCCGGATGCGGCTTGTAGATGATCTCGGCCTCCGGATTTTCTGCGGCGGCGAGCCGCACGAGGTCGTTGTTGCCGAATTTCCGGTCGCAGCCGTAGAGGATGGAGGCATCGTCCTCGACCTGGCCGATGACGAGGACACGCGGGCGCGTCTTCTCGCCGAGAAGGGCCGAGAGCGACAGGCTGGACACCGTGTTGTACTTGCTGAGGCCACCCTCGACGATGAGGCGGATCCCCTCCCGCGCCCGGTCCAGCAGCTTCGGATCGGTCGAAAAGTCATGCGTCTCCAGCATCACTTCGAGGTCGGACGGCCCCCGGCTGTCGAAATAGGGCCGGCGGCTGTCGAGCGACAGCGACAGGGGCGGCGTGCGGGCGGCGTTGGGCCGGTTCGAGCGCAGGAACCCGTCCTCGATGAAGAAGCAGGGGATGTTTCTTTCCCGCACGAAGGTCTCGAGATTGGCCGGCAGGTTATGGCCCCAGATGAAGACCTCTGCCCCCTGCGTCGCGGCGATGCGCGCCATCCACTTGCGCTCGAACGCCTCCGCCGTGACGTTCAGCGGCAGATAGATGAAGCGCCGCTCCGGGAAGAAGGACTGGAAGACGGCTCGCTTCCAGCCATTCATATGGAGCGCAAAGGTCGGGGTTTTCGCAGCGTCGATCGTCATCGCTCTATCGTCATACGCCTGCGGGCGCTCGGCCCGGAAGCGTTCGATCATCCCTCCATCCGGCGTTCCAGGACCGCGTGGATCCGCATCGCCAGCGCGTCCGGATCGGCCCCGACAGTTTGAAGGTGCACTTCGGGGTTTTCCGGTGCCTCGTAGGGTGAGCTGATGCCGGTGAAATTGGCAAGTTCGCCCCGCATCGCCTTCTTGTACAGCCCCTTCGGATCGCGCCGCGCGCATTCCTCGATGGGCGTGTCGACAAAGACCTCGATGAACTCGCCCTCGACCATCAGGTCGCGCGCGAGCTGCCGCTCCGACCGGAAGGGCGAGATGAAGGAGACCAGCACGATCAGGCCCGCATCGCTCATCAGCTTGGCGACCTCGGCCACCCGGCGGATGTTCTCGACGCGGTCCTCGGCGGTGAAGCCGAGGTCCTTGTTGAGGCCGTGGCGGACATTGTCGCCGTCGAGCATGTAGGTATGGCGGCCCTCGGCGTGCAGCAACCTTTCGAGCCGGTTGGCGACCGTCGACTTGCCGGAGCCGGAAAGGCCGGTGAACCAGACGACCGCCGCCTTCTGGTGCTTGAGGGCCGCCCGCGCCCTGCGGTCGACCTCCATCGCCTGCCAGTGCACGTTCTCGGCGCGGCGCAGCCCGAAATCGATCATGCCGGCGCCGACCGTGCGGTTGCTCATCCGGTCGATCAAGACGAAATTGCCGGTGGCGCGGTTGGCGGCATAGCTGTCGAAGGCGATCGGCGCGCGGGTCGAGAAATTGCACACCGCGACGCCGTTCATGTGCAGCGCCTTGGCGGCGAGATGGGCGAAGGTGTTGACATCCACCTCGTATTTGAGGGCCGTCACCGTCGTCTCCACGCTGTCCGTTTCCGTGCGCAGGATATAGTTGCGGCCCGGGATCAGCGGGGTCGCGTCGAACCAGATGACATGGGCCTGGAACTGGTCGGCGACGACCGGCCGGTCGCCCGGCGCCACCAGCATGTTGCCGCGCGAGACGTCGAGCTCGTCCGCAAGGACCAGCGTCACCGCCTGCCCCTCCACCGCCCGGTCGAGCGATCCGTCCCTGGTGACGATCTGCCTGATGCGGGTCGACTGGCCGGACTTGGCGACGGTCACCGGATCGCCGACGGCGACCGAGCCGGACGCGACCTGGCCGGCAAAGCCGCGGAAATCGAGATCCGGACGGGACACGTACTGCACCGGAAAGCGGAAGGGTTTCTCGCGGCCGTCCTGTTCGACCGGAACCGTCTCGAGATGGTCGAGCAGGTGCGGGCCCTGATACCAGGGCGTGTTTTCCGACGGCCGGGTGACGTTGTCGCCATGGCGGGCCGAAAGCGGGATCGGCTGGATCGTCGTGAAGCCGAGATCGCCGGCAAAGGCGCGGAAATCCGCGACGATGCCGTCGAACACCGCCCGGTCGTAGCCGACGAGGTCGATCTTGTTGACGGCGAGCACGATGTGGCGGATGCCGAGCAGCGAGGCGATATAGGCATGGCGGCAGGTCTGGCGCAGGATGCCCTGGCGCGCGTCGACCAGCACGACGGCAAGATCCGCCGTCGAGGCGCCCGTTGCCATGTTGCGGGTATATTCCTCGTGGCCGGGCGTATCGGCGACGATGAATTTCCGCCGGTCGGTGGCGAAGAAGCGATAGGCGACGTCGATGGTGATGCCCTGCTCGCGCTCGGCCTCCAGCCCGTCGACCAGTAGTGCGAAATCGATCTCGTCGCCGGCCGTACCGTGCCTGCGGCTGTCGCGCTCGAGGGCGGCGAGCTGGTCCTCGAAGATCAGCTTGGTGTCATAGAGCAGGCGGCCGATCAGCGTCGACTTGCCGTCGTCCACCGAGCCGCAGGTGAGGAAGCGTAAGAGCGACTTGTTCTCCTGCTCGCGCAGGTAGTCGGCGATCCCCCTTGCGGAGAGGTCCGGTGCGGCGGCCGCCATCAGAAATACCCCTCGCGCTTCTTCTTCTCCATCGAGCCGGCCTCGTCCTTGTCGATCATCCGGCCCTGGCGCTCGGAGGTGCGCGCCGTCAGCATTTCCCGCACGATGTCCTCCAGCGTCGCCGCGTCGGAATCGATCGCGCCGGTGAGCGGATAGCAGCCGAGCGTGCGGAAGCGCACCAGGCGCTCCTCCACCCTGTCATCCTTTCTTATCGGCATACGCGCGTCATCCACCATGACCAGCATGCCGTCCCTTTCGACGACCGGGCGGCGGGCGGCGAAATAAAGCGGCACGATCGGAATGTCCTCTTTCAGGATGTACTGCCAGATGTCGAGCTCGGTCCAGTTGGAGAGCGGGAAGACGCGGATCGATTCTCCCGGCGCGACGCGCGTATTGTAGGTTCTCCACATTTCCGGGCGCTGGTTCTTCGGGTCCCAGGCGTGAGCCGCGTTGCGGAAGGAGAAGATGCGCTCCTTGGCGCGCGACTTCTCCTCGTCGCGCCGGGCGCCGCCGAAGGCCGCGTCGAAACCGTATTTGTCGAGCGCCTGGCGCAGCGCCACCGTCTTCATCACATGGGTATGGGTGCTGGAGCCGTGCGTGAAGGGCGAGATGTTCTGCTCGAGGCCTTCCGGGTTGATATGGACGAGGAGATCGAAGCCGAGTTCGGCCGCCATGCGGTCGCGAAAGGCGATCATGTCCTTGAATTTCCAGGTCGTATCGACATGCAGGAACGGAAAGGGCGGTTTTGCCGGATAGAAGGCCTTCATCGCCAGATGCAGCATGACGGAGGAATCCTTGCCGACCGAATAGAGCATGACGGGCTTGGAAAAGGTCGCCGCCACCTCCCGGAAAATATGGATAGCCTCCGCTTCCAGCCGCTGGAGATGTGTAAGAGACGTCAATGCGGGCTCCGATGGTCCATTGAACATGCCGCTCTCTTTGCACAACGCCCGCGCGATAGCAAAAGGCTTTCTGTCGCTTGGCCGATGCGCGCATGCCGATCCGCACTGGCAGAAAGGGCCTCCGACTGGTTATATCCCGTCACGACACGCGCCCTTTCGCCCCGCAAGGACGAGGACCGGGCCGAAGACAGGACAGATCCGGACATGAAGGCTCCCCGCTTTTCCATGATGACGCGCGCCGATTTCAGCGCGCTCTCCCTGCACGAAAAGAACAGCTATCTTCAGATGCTGGCCGACCAGTATGCCGACCAGCACGAGCGCGAGCGGGTGCAGCTCGACAAGGACGCGCTGAGCCGGCTGCGGCGCTATTACAGCCGGCGGGTCTGGGCCGATCTGAAGCTGGAAAACCTTAGCGACAGCAGGACGGACATGCTGCTCGCCCGCCTCGGCGAGGCGATCCGCAACGATTCCATCAAGGCCGACGTCACCGCCGCGCTGATGCAGGAGACCACGCCGAAACGCATTCTGCGCACGGCGCCGCAGGACGACACGCAGCTGATGTTCTTCGTGCCGACGATCTACGACGCCCCGCTCAAGGACGACGTCCACCTCATGGACGTCGCTCCCTTCTCGCTCAGCAAGAAGGCCAACAAGGGCATCATCAAATACGAGCTGAAGGACAGCCTCATTACCATCGAGGGCGGCGCGGAAACGGGCCTTGCCACCGTCTTCGACTACGACATCTTCCTCAACATGGTGTCGTATCTCGCCGACGAGGTGAAGAACTACCGCAGCAGCGAAGCCAAGGGCCTGAGGCCGAGCCTGCCGCCGAAGACCTATCGACCGAGCGCCTCGCATATCCTGAAATTCTGCCGCCGGTCGGATGGCGGAAAATCCTACGAGGACCTGGAAGCCGCCCTCGACCGGCTCGCCAACACCACCATCAAGGTCGTCAACCTTTCCGGCGGCAAGCGCCGCCAGGTCGACAGCCGCCCGATGATCAGCGGCTACAGCGTCGTCAGCCGCACCGGGGCCAACCGCATCGAAACGATCGAGATCAACATACCCGACTGGGTCTATACCAGCGTCGTGCGCAACGAGCGCACGCTCCCCCTCCTCACGCTCCACCAGGATTACTTCCTGATCAGCTCCGGCCTCGGCCGCTTCATCTATCGCCTGGCGCGCAAGGCGGCCGGGAAGACCGAGGCGACCTACAGCCTGAAGGAGCTCTACAAGCGCAGCGGCTCGACCCAGGAGCTGCGCAAGTTCTCCTACGACCTCAGGGAATTCGTCACCCGCACCCTCGCCTTCCCGATGCCGGAATACGACCTGTCGCTGGAGGACGGCAAGGACGGGTCGATGCTGCGCATGCGCTATCGCAACGAAGGCGAGCTGCCGCTTTCCCCGCTCCTCGCCGATCTTTGATTTTGTCGCGGCCCCGTACTTGGCCGACGACAAAAATCGTGGAAGGCCCGTACATTACCGACGACAAAAATTTGTCCGCCGCCCGTACATCGCCGACGACAAATTTCCGCCAGCTCGCCGTACATTACCGACGACAAGTTTCCCCGTCCGTCCCCGCGTCGAAACTGTCGGATTCTGTCGAAAACCGTATTTGGCCGACAATTTTCCGTACATCGCCGACGACAAACCGTACATTGCCGACGACAAACCGTACATCACCGACATCTAATGGAGGTAGCCTGTTGTTATCAAAAAGGAAAAACGGACTTTTCACGTCTAAAACTTATTAAAACCTATAAAACCAGCCAAAACGAGGCTGGAAGCCTCTTCGAAAATGGATTTTTTGGATTTTTGTCGGATGTTCCTCTTTCACGCCGGCGCAGGGATGACGACAAATTTGGCGGAAACCACGGGATCCGGTCCGATTTTGGCAGTGTCCGGCGTATGGCCGGAATTCGTGCGAAGCGGCATGAAGCGCGCCTTGCTCCCGGCGGCAGGGTTTCCATATTGCCACGCAACGGCCTTGAGACTATGCAAGCAGGGTGCCTTCCCATGCGGCAGAGAATGACACGAGGCATGAAATGAACACGCAACAGGCAGCGGAGCCGGCCAACTGGCGTTTCCTCTGGGAAATGAAGATCGCCGCCCAGTCCGTTTCCGAAGTGTATGTCAGCCTGGAGCTCCTGGGGGGACATTACGTGAAGATATCGCCCAGAGACTTCTTGGATGCGATAAACGACATGCAATCCGTCAGCGACACCCATCCCCATCCGCGGCGGTTCCAGTTCACCATGGAACAGGACGTCCTGTGGGTCCATTCCTCGATGCCCCTCAAGGCCGCGGCAGCGAAGGACGTGCGGCCGGCCGAGGGCCGCGTCCCGCTCCGGGGCTGATCTCCTGCCCGGCCGTGCAGGAATCGAAACGCCGCCCCCGTCGGAGGGCGGCGCTTCTGTTCGGGATCTCTCTGCTCAGAGGATGAAATAGTCCTTCAGGAAGGTCGTGCTGCCGGCCACCTGGATTGCGAAGTCCGCATTCCCGTCGCCATCGACGTCCCCGTAGATGAACGTGTCGGACGCCGCCTTCTCGAAGCGCAGTTCGCCGGCCTTGCCGGAGAATTCGTCCGCGCCGATGAAGGAGAAGGCCTGGTTGCCGCCGGCCTTGCCATTGGCATCGATGCCCGACAGGTCGATCCGGTCGCCGGCCTTGCCGTTGAAGTCGAGGATCGTGTCGCGGCCGGAGGTCTTGACCGTGGAATCGGTGACCGCGGCGAAGATGAACACGTCCTTGCCGGCGCCGCCGGAAAGCAGGTCGGCGCCTGCGCCCCCGGCCAGCCTGTCATTGCTGCTGCCGCCTTCCAGAACGTCGTTGCCGGTTCCGCCATAGAGCTTGTCGTGGCCCGCGCCGCCCTGGAGCTTGTCGTGGCCCGTACCGCCGTAAAGCTCGTCGTTCGCCTCGCCGCCATAGAGCTCGTCATTGCCCGTGCCGCCGTAAAGGACATCCTTGCCCGCACCGCCGTAGAGCACATCCTTGCCTGCGCCGCCGAAGAGCGTGTCGTTGCCGGCCCCGCCGAAGATCTCGTCGTTGCCCTTGCCGCCGTAAAGCGTGTCCTTGCCGTCGCCGCCATAGAGCTGGTCGTTGCCGATGCCGCCGAAGAGCTGGTCGTTGCCGGTCCCGCCGTTCAGAACGTCGTGGCCCGCCTTGCCGTAGAGCACGTCGTTGCCACCATGGCCGAGAATTTTGTCGGCGCTGTCCGTGCCGGCCAGCACGTCGTTGCCGGCCGTTCCCTCGATGAGGTTGGTTTTCTCCGGCTCGCCGATCGTCACCGTCTCGTCGGAGAATTTCAGCTTCTCGATGCCCTTCAGCGTGTCGACGCCGTCATTGCTGCCGGAGCGCTTGTCGGTCACGGTCCAGCTGCCGTCCTTGTTCTCCTTCCAGCTGTAGTCGTCCTTCTTGCCGTTCAGCACGAACGTGTCGTCGCCGAGGCCGCCGTCGATCGTGTCGTTGCCGCCATTGCCCCTGATCGTGTCGTTGAAGCGGGTGCCGACATAGATATCGGCGCCGTTCGAACCGGTGACGTTCTGGGCGTACTGTTTGAGGTGCTGGAGGTAGAGTTGGAGGCGTGCCGCATCCCCGTTGGCGCCGTACATGTGGGCGGAGGTGAAGTTGTGCACTTCGCCGGTCTTGGAGTCCGCGTTCGCGCTGTTGGTGAGGCTGAGCCCGGTGATGCGGAGCAGCGGATTGCCGCCGGTGAAGGAGCCGTCGCTGTTGAACGAGCCCGAGCCGCGCGTGCCGTATTCGATCGTCTCGATCGTGCCGGCGATGCGGTGCGTCGACATGTCGTAGCCGAACGAGCCGCGCGCGGTCACATATTTCGACGTCGCGGTGCTGCCATAGTTGAAATAGGCCTCCTTGCCGCTGAAGCCGTCGCCATTGTCGAAGCTGGGGAAGCCGGTGCTGGTCGTGCCGGCCAGGAAGCCGCCGAGCAGGAAGGCGTCGAAATCGATGCCGTTCGAACCGGAGGCGTCCAGCGTGATCGTGCCGCGCGACTGGTCCGTGCCGTCCGCCACGTCGCCGACGGCGATGGTGAAGGTCTTGTCGACGGTGTTGACGCCGTCCGAAACGCTCACCTTCACCTGGTGGCTGGTGGCGGTCTCGTAGTCGAGGGCGCCCGCGACCACCAGCTGCGTCTGGCCGCTCGTGCCGGTGACCAGCTTGAACTTGCCGCCCGCATCGTCCGTCAGCGTATAGGTCAGCGGCTTGCCTTCCGGATCGGTGGCCGAAAGGATGCCGACCACGGAATCGACGACCGCGTCCTCGTCGATGGTCGACTTCGACAGGGCAAGGTCGGTCGGGGCCTTGTTGTCCTCGCTGATGACCAGCGTCATGTCGGCGAAGGTCACGTTCTCGATATTGCTCAGCGTGTCGGTGCCATCGCTGGTCGCGCCGGTCCGCAGGTCCGTCACCGTCCAGCTGCCGTCGCTCTCGTTCTTGGCCAGCGTGTAGTCGGAGCGGTTGCCGGAGAAGATCGCGGTGTCGTTGCCCGCGCCGCCGTCGAGGCTGTCATTGCCGCCATTGCCGGTCACGGTGTCGTCGTTGGCCGTGCCCTTGTAGGTGTCGTTGCCGGCCGAGCCGAGGAAGTTCTGCGCGAAGGTGGACAGATAGGCGTAGATCTTCGCGGTGTCGCCCGTTAGCAGCATGGAGTAGAGGGCATCGACGGGATTGGGGTTGGTCTCCGAATTGGTGTTGGTGCCGGGCGCGACGTCGATGTCGAAGCCCGTGATCTTCAGCTCTTCCGCCAGTCCCTTGATGAGGCCGTCCAGGCCCAGGGTGGAATCGCCGGTGGTGACGCCGTCCACCCACTGGCCGAAGGTCATGCTGTCGACGGCGCCGGAAATGCCGTGGCTGCCGAGGGTGGGGTGATGGATGCCGTCATAGGCGATTTCCTTGCCCTCCAGCACCACGCGGTAGGGGCTCGGCGCGCCGTCCTGGTTGTACTTGAAGGCAAGCTGGTCGCCGTTCATGTAGTAGGTCCGGCCGCGGAAACTGTCCGGCGTGCCGCCGTAGAAGTCATAGCCGCCCGGCTTCGTCAGGGCCTTGAAGTAATCGGCGATATAATCGGCGACGCCCTCGGCGCCGGCCGTATTGGTCGCAAAGGCAACCCCGGTCGTCCCCAGTTTGCTTGCATCGATCGTAATTGCCATTCGAATCGTCCTTCCAACACAAATACGCGCCCTCCCCTGCGCAGGGGGCGCACTTCAAACGGATCGGGGGCTATTTTGCTGAAGGTTTCGGCTCAGCTTGCCCGACAGTGGAATTCGGCCGGGATGGGCTTGATGCGGCGGCGGAAGGAACGGGGGATGATACACTGCATGACCTGCAGCCTTCCGGATGTGCGAAGCGGGGCCGTGCAACGCGGGCAAGGCGCCGTGCGGCGCAGCCTGACGTCGACGACCCGGGTTGAGGATTGCCGTTTCCCGGCGGTTCAGCAATGACCGATAGATATTATGAATTTGAAAGTCAACATTACCATAATATGGTCGCATTTTTCGCCATGCGGCCTCTTCCGCAGGCGCGATCGCGGCCCTATCCGGGAAACAGGATCCTGCCGACGAGCCGGTAGGCGGGCTTGCGCAGCGACTGGAAGAATTCGACCGGCCCGGCCTCGAACTTGCGCTGGGCGGAGCGGGAGCCGAAGCGGCCGATGAAGAAGCGCACGATCGGCACCAGCGGCCGGCGCAGGGGGCCGATGGCCTTGGTCTTCCTGGCCGGCGCCTCCCGGATCACCCCGGCGCGGGCGGCAAGATAGCTTTTGCGGCCGAACGGCGCCCGTTGCCGCAGGCGGCCGAGCGCGATCCGGTGGTCCTTCCAGCGCAGCACGGTGATCATGATGTCCTTGTAGCCGTGGCTCTTGCGGCTCTCGAACTCGACGATATGGTCCGTTGCGATGAATTCGGAATATTTGCGCAGGACGAACCAGGCCGCGATCCGCCGGACAAGGCCCGCCTCGGGGGCCTGCACGGCGCCCGACCGGAAGCTGGCGATCCCCTCCTCCGCTGAGGCCGCGTGAAACCCTGCCTGCGACAGGCTGTAGAACGCGTTGCCGAGCGTGATCGTCGGCTTGCCGTGCAGGAGGGACAGGAGCCCGACGCCGGAATTGTAGCACAGCACGACATCGGCATGGTCGATGAGGAAATGGATGTTGTCGGCCCGGTCGGCGATGACGACGTTCGGCGTGCGCGGCAGCGCGTCCAGCTTGGAAAGCGGATGCGGCTTGATGACGAAGGTCATGTCCGGATTGGCTTCGACGAGGCGCCCCAGGCCGGCGGCGAAGTCGTGGTAGCTCTGCTCGCCCTTGAGGAACCGGGTGACGGCCATGTCGTCGTCGAGCTGGAGCGGGATCAGGCAGGTCGGCGTTCCGGGCTGTTTCGTTCCCGCGTATTTTGCGGCCGTGACGGCATAGGGATCCATCGCCTCCAGCGTCATGGACCCTTCGCGCAGGCGCGCGACATAGGCCTGCGCGGCGGCAAGCTCTTCCGGCGAGAACACCTCCCGGTCGAACGCCTCCTGGGAATAGGACGGTGCGGCATAGGACACGTCGTCGGCATAGTAGACGGTGTTCGGCAAGGCGCCGCGTTCGATGACCACCACGTCCCGGCCGAGCTTTCGCGCGAGCGCGACGGCATCGGCAAAGCGGCTGTGGCTCTTCATATAGGGGTTGAAGACGGCGATGCCGGCGAACGTTCCCTCCGCCAGCCCCGCCGTCAGCGCGGCGATGTCCTCGTCCGTCTCGCCGAAGACGGGCACCAGCTCGAAACCCGCCAGCCGCAGCGGAACGAAATAGCCCCAATGGTGGGGGTTCTTGCAGATGCAGGCGAGCTTTCCGGCGCGCGGCAGGAAATCGACGCCGAGCAGGCGCTCGTCCCTGCCGACATAGACCGCCGTCGCTTCGGCGAAGCGGCTGCGTTTCCAGTCGTTGTTCCTGTACCAGTCGGAGGCCTTGTCCTTCGGGTGCCACAGGTGGAACGTCTTGAGCCCGAGGGATTCGGCCGGAAGCGCCAGGGCCTCGAACAGCCGGCGGAAGCCGCTATAGGTCTTCTGCTGGAAGAACGCGGCGCGGCCGGGCCCGAAGCGGTCTTCGGCCGGCTCGTCGGGCATGGGCAGGTGCTTGGCATAATGCCCGTAGCGCAGCAGGAACTCGAAATCCTCCGAGCCGTGCCCCCGGAAGCTGGAATCGTAGCCGCCGAGATAGGAGAACAGCTTCGATCCGATGAGGAAGACATTGCTGTAGGGCGCGACGAACTGTCCCGCCGGCTGATCGAAGTTCTCGAAATAGCTGTAGAAGGACAGCCGGCCCAGATATTTCGACCGTTCGTCCATGTCCGTGCGCGCGAAGAAATCCCTGGTCTTCTCCTCGTTCAGATGGAAGGCCGGGATGTTGAGCACGAGATCGAAGGTTTCGGTGGCCTCGATGGTGTTGATGATGTCGACGAGCCTGCCGAAATGATCCCTTTCGCTGAAGAAGTCGGGATCCGCGAAATAGATGAAGGGCGTGTCGGCCGCCGCAAAGCCGGCATTGCGCGCCGTCGAGAGGGAAAAGACGCCCGTGTCGTCGACGGGGACGTAGCTGTATCCCTTCTCCTCGCAGACCGCCCGGATCCGGGCGGCGTGGGGCGCGGGCGAACCGAAATCGACGATGATGATCTTCGGCGCGGGGGCGTAATATTCTCCCATCAGCGCGATGCGGTCGATCACCCAGGGGTTTGCGTCGTGCGATCGGACGCACAGAACCATGGAAATGTCCGAAGCGCCGATGGGCCCGCGCGGATCGAGATGCACGTTCTGCACTTTCTGATCAGAAATGGCCGGAGCCGAGAGGGAGACTGGCAATTCCATGCACTTCATTCCGTGTTCATTTAAAGGCGGCGGCGCGTTCCGCACGGGCGCACTTAACACAGGCTGAGAGGCACTGAAACTGCCGAGCCGTCGAACTCTAGCGACGAGAGCGGTAGGCGGCATACATGACCGCCATCAGTATGATCGCGGTCGGCCAGAAGTCCGTCGCCTGGTCCCAGCTCCAGTCCCACATGCGGTAGCCATTGAGATGGGGCGGGGGCATCTGCACCGAGACCTCGTAATCCCTTTTTTCCCGTCCGTGAAAGTGGCCCATGGCGAAGGCAAGGCCGATGAGGGTCGCGTCCCGCCAGCGATACAGCGGCCTGGCGATCACGGCGACGACCACCGCCATGACAAGCCCCTCGACGATATGGCCGAGCCAGTCGAAATGCTCCTGGATGAAGCCCCAATCCGGATTGAGAAGCCCGCTCATCCGCCAATCCACCTCTTCCGTCACCGTGGCCAATACAGCCCGCCTTCCGGCTAGCCCTTTTTCATGAAGATAAGCCTGCAAAGGTACGGGTTTTCGCCGAGATGGGGCGAGAGGCCGGTGCCCTCCTGGCGTTCCAGGAGCTGAAAGCCCAGTTCGGCCATCTGGCGCTCGACCGCCTGCGGCCTGATGAAGCGGCGGCCGCCGAATTTTCGTTTCTTGGCCAGCGGTTCGTCCTGGTCGGTCCGGAACTCGAAGGCGACCGTGTCGCCGGCTCTGAGCTCCTTCGACGCGCAGGCAAGGAACGCATCCTGCTGGATGCGCGTGATGGCGTGGAGCAGGAACCGGCCGTAAAGCGTCAGGCCGCCCTTTCCGCGCCTGGCCGTCCGCAGGAGCCTGGCCAGCGTTTCGGAATCCGCTATGTCGCCATGCACGAAGGACAGGGCCGGCCGCCTGCGAAACAGGTCCTTCAGGGCACGGCGGAAGCTTTTCCGCGGCTTCGGTACGGCATGGGCCTGTGCTGCCCTGATTGCGGTGCTGCAGCTGTCGATCCCGATCACGGTCTGCCGGCCGGTCATGAGGAAGGCGCTGTCCCTGCCGTTTCCGCATCCCAAGTCCACGACATGGCGCCGCAAATGGCCGGATCCGGATACAAATCGCGCAAAGGACGAAGGCGGCAGGATCTTGCGGTTGTGGGCGTAATAATCGTTCCAGTAGATCGCCCCGCGGTGATACTGCCTGGCATAGCCTTGGGGGTATCGCTCGGTCCTGTCGAGCTCCCAGTTGTGGCCGGGATTGGGGGTCTTCCAGTGCGGCCCGTAAATGCTTTCGACCAATGCCTCCGTGTCGGCGATGGCAGGGACCTTGCGCCCGGCAAGGTTTATGTCGGCATAACCGCGGAAGTCGCTTCTCATGAAATGCCTTGTACCGCAGATGCCGAAGGGCAATAGGAGCTTTCCATTCCCATCATAAAACGTATGGAATACATCGATCGCCACATTGGTTTTCGGGTCCGTCACCAAGATGCAAGACAATTTGCACGCAACGCGATAGCCATGATCCGATAGGGCTTTCGAAGCATCTACCAGTTCCGCGACCACCTTGGCCGGATCGGTATGATCGGAGATGTAGCCGGCGTCAAAATCGTGGTCATGCCCGATGAAGTTGCCGTTGCGATAGGCGCCAAGCAGGGTTCCGTAGAGGACGAAGAGCTTGAGACCCTTTGTTGCCAGGATGGTGGAAATGCTATCGAACAGCGTGAACATAGCGTTCTGCCAGGCCGTATCGACAGTCTTTGAAAGCTGCAGTCTACCCTTTTCGTTGAAGACGTGGCCGGTCTCGAGCTTTTGCCTGAGTTCCTCGAGGCTGAATTTCGGGACACCGGCAAAGGCGGGCGGCGGCAGGTCCGCCGTGATGTCGTTCGCCCGAAGCTGCAGGCGGGCTTGGCTGCCAATATAGGACCAGATGTGCGAGAGATTGAAGCGGAACCTCTGCCCGTCCCGGTCCGGGGCCGGTATGCCCCAGTTGCCGGCCAAGGGAAGGCCGTCGGCCAAGAGCTGCAGCTTCACCGGCCGCTCTCCGGTCTCTGTGAGGCGACCCGCGATGATCGCCGGGCCGAAATCCAGTATCTCGATCTGCACGATACGGCTCCTGCTAAAGCATCTCCAACCGAAGCGGCATCGCTTCGGCGCCTGGCAATGTGGTGGAACAAATCTGGGGTGGCTCTCTACGTCCTGCGCATCAGCACCCGGGCAACATGTGCATCGTCGTTGCGATATTTCGCGTAGCCGAAGCCTTCCGTGAAGTAGACCGGCGAGAAGCCGAATTTCGCGGCGCGAGACAGGAGGTCGAGCGGCGGGATGAAGCGGCGGTAATGGCTGTCGGTGACTTTCGTCTGCTGTGCGTCGCGGTCGGTCCGGAACTCGATCGCCAGGAGGTCGAGTTCGGGCAGCGCGGCCGCCGTCCGCAGGAAGGCCAGCTCCGCCTCGTGCGGGATCGCGTGCAGGAAGAAGCGGGCATAAACGACGATCCGTCCTGCCGTGGCCGCCGAGACCTTCCCTGCGAGGTCCGGGTCGTCGACATTGCAGCAGAGGAAGGAGGCCCGGCCGATGCCTCGCTCCTCTGCCGTGCGCTGGCAAAGCGAAACGGCGGCCGAGGAGGCGTCGACGCCGAGGACGTTGAAGCCGGCACTGGCGAAGAAGAGGCTGTCGCGCCCGCTGCCGCAGCCGATATCGACGATGGTGGAGCCCGCCGTCACTTCCAGCGCGACGAAGGCCGCGAATTGGGAAGGAATATTGGGAACCGGAGATGTCCGCGTGCCGTAGTATCGGTTCCAGTATTCCGCTGTGGTTTCGGCCATGGATGTGTTCCTAGAAGGGTCGCGCGGATCGAAGGGCGCGCTTGGCGGGGTTTCGACAGAAGATGAATTCACCTGTCCTTTCTCCAGCATTTTACAGCCCGGCGGAAGCACCTTTGTCACAGAACCTTCATGGAAACCGCAGAAGGGACGCTCCGCCTTCGGGAGCGCCGCTTCCTGCCGGTAGCGTGGTCCTTCGCATTCATGTGGGTGGTCTCGTTAAAGGAGATGACGCCGTGGCCCTCCCCCGCTATACCGTGCGGCGTTGGCGGGTGCGTCCTTTAACGTGATGGGATCAAGTGCTTTATCTTCTGGCGGGTAACGGGGCACCGAATTTTGGCGACGAGCTGCTCGTCCAGTACTGGCTGCGGTTCTACCGGAACCTCGGTTATGACGGGCCGATCACCGTGGACGGCAAGGGCGCATCGGCGACGGCAGCGCTCTTGCGGGGTTTCAAGGACGTAAACTACGTCAAGACCATCCCGCGGCATGCGGACGGGGTGGAAGGCTCATATGCCGGCTTCCACGAGCAGGGCGTGGACTATGCGCGGTCCAACGCCTCGAAGTTCCAGGACGTCCGGGGCTTCCATTTCCTCGGCGGCGGTTATGCCTGCGCGAACTGGAGGAACGCCACGCGGCTGCTGGGCGCCGTCGTGGAGCTTGGCCGGCAACTGTCGGTCCCGGTCGTTGCGACTGGACTGGGCATCGCCCCCTTCCACAAGGTCTACCCGGTCGGCGCCGCCGCCTGGCGGACCATCGTCGAAGGCTGCCAGCTCTTCGAGTGCCGGGACGCGGCGAGCGTTCAGGCCTTGCATTCCATCATCGGCGCCTGCCCCTCCTTGTCGGAAGGGTTGGATGATGCGTTTCTCTACCCTGTCCAGACCGTTGGGCATGCCGGGAAATGGCTGCATTTGTCCGGTTTCAGCGCAAAGTCCGTCCTCGGGCCGACGGGAGAGGAAGGGCCGCGGCTGTTCGATCAATTCGACCGGGTGGTGTTCTGGGCCTGCTCGAAGGAGGATGCGGAGTTGTACCAGGCGATTGCCGCCCGGTTTCCGCAGGTCGAAATGCGCGACAACCACAGCCTCCTGAACGAGGGCCTGCCGCTGGAGGCCGGCGACTTCATGCTGACAGGCCGTTTCCATCCCCATCTGCAGGCGGCACGGGTCGGTCTGACCGGCTATTACACCGCCCAGTCGGACTTCTATCGCATGAAGCATGGCCTGGTGACGGGGCTCGGCTCAAACTTCCGCCCGCTGCAGGAGGGCCTTGAGGTCTTCACGATGCCGGACTGCGAAATCCGCCGTCGTGACGGGGACCGCGTCCAGGCGAAACGTGCCGTCGCACTGCGGGTCGCGCGTTTGATGGGGCTGGCCGGGAGCAATACCAGCAAGTGTGCATGACCCCGACCCGACCGCTTTGGCTGGAAAGGTTCAGGTGCATCATATGAGAAGCCGGGTGGCTTGACCTTGTTGTGTCACCAGCTCGGCAACCTTCTTGTAAGGAGACGAAGCAGTTTCCGCCGAGCCATGCTCCTTCACGGGTGATCATGCCGCCGGAAAAACCACGGCCGGCTTCGAGGGCGATGAGGCCCGCTTCCACGGCGGGGCAGTTCATCACGACATTGCCCGCGTTGAGAAGACCGTGGATCGTTTGCGCGATTTCGTCCCTCGACAGTGTCGCGCCCCAGCGCAGGATCCAGATCAATTTGCACAGGTTCGGCAAGCAGACAGCGATCAGAGTTGCTCCCGCAGAAGTTCCGCCGCCGCTGCTCCTTGCTGCGGATAGCCTGGCAGGACGGCGCGGGCAAGGATATTGGTGTCGACGGTGATCTCTATTTCCCGCCGGCCCAGCATGCTTCGGCGATTTCGCTCATCTCGTCGATCGCCAAGGGTTTTTCCACCTTGCCCGCATGCCTGCCGATGAAGGAATCGATCGTGCCGGCCGACTGCGCCCTCTTTGCCCGCAGTTTGTCCCCCGGCAACTTGTCGAGCTCGATCCGTTCGCCCGACTTGACGCCGAGATGGGCCAGCAGTTCGCCCTTCATGGTGACGGCAAGGGAAGCCATGGATATCTCCTCATTGGTCGCCTTGATGTAAGGCGAAAATCACCATGAAGAAGCAGTCCTGGTGGTCGGACCTTGGCGGCCTTGACCTAGGGGTAACCGAAGACGGCGACGATCACCCTTCGCCAGTGCTAGCGGACAGATAGCGCTTTTGGACAATGTTCAGTACGTCGATGGCGCATTCTAGGTCGGTAAGATCTGGGCGCTCGGAGAAACCAATTTTGAATTCGGCCCCATCGGTCAGGCTGAAGGACCATTGTACGGTTGCGGAGTAATTGCCGATGCGTCGGACCAGCGGGCTTTGCGAAGCAACCTTTGCAGCCATCTCGGCCAGTTCGGCCGGCACGGGTTTCAAAAATGCATCGTCATCGCCACCGATCAACCTAGCCGCTACGGTTTCTTTGACGCGCTGAGCGTTCTGAGCGTGCTTCTCATTTTCTGATAGGCGCGGAGCGACTTGCGGTGAACGCGCTTTGATGATCTCCAGGATGGAAAGAACGAACTGAAAATCGTCATACGTGGGTTCTCGTGAAATCGAGAGCTTAAACTCGCCTTCATTCGGGAGGGCCAGAGACCACTCGACGTTCTTGCGGGTTCCGAGTTGAAGACGATCAGTATACAGCGCGACAGGAACTGCTTTGGCTGCTTTCTCAGCATGATGAGCTTCAAGACCAGGTGTGGAATCCGTTCCGTTTCGAAAAATTGCTCGGCAAGCGTCTTCTAGGTCGCTTTGGTGTCGCCTATCAATTTTTCGCTCTTCTTCGCTCTCTTCGGCTGATCGGGGAAAGGTAGCATGGACGATTTTGGTCATGGTCAAACGCCTCAATTTTATGGGATGTCATCGGAGCAGCGATTTTCTGTCGTGGTCGGCTCCAATCTTTTTGGCTATCCGTTGATCGTAATCAGGCTGCAGTCGTTGGCGACGGTTGCGACACAGCCCACCGCGACCATGATCGGGACGGGACGCCACCCGTCGCCCGCCAGGGCGGCGAAGACATAGATGAAGATTCCGAGCCGGTTCCAGCATGGACAGCGCATAAATCCGAGCTATCTGACGCTCGCTCAACTGAAACAAATCACCTGTCATGACCTCTTCCTAGAGGAGTGAACCAGATTAGATACTTCAATTGATAGGTCCTGAGCTAGATGCCGGATTTGCGCATCAGCTCATCGAGCGCCTCGCCGTAGGACATGCCGGTTTCATTGCAGTATCGCTTGAACCGGTTGATCACGTCGATAGGCGCACGCACGAAGGCTTGGTCCAGGGGTTCGCTCGTCTTGCGGATGCGCTTGACCCGCTGGACCGGTTCGCGGCTTTGAAATCCGACGCGTGCGGCGGCTCGATCGGACGCTGCCTGCTCGTCCTGCGCCGGTGCCTTTTCGGGAGGGCGCGGGGCAAAGCCGGTGAGGTCGAGCTTTTTCGTCTTGCCGAAACCGAGGTCGCTAGTCATTACGCAGCCCTTTCCTCCGAGCCACGGCGAAGGAGTTCGAGCACCTCCCCCGTCAGTTGGACAGCGTTGTCAATTGCGGCCTCGAGGCCGTTGACCTGCTGCGGATCGAGTTCGAATAGGCTCAGCCGTTCCATGAACATCGCGTTATAGGCTTCGCGGCGATAGAGATGCGTGCTTAGGACTGGCAGATCGTTGCTCCGCATCTGCTCGGCGATCTCCCGCTCGATGCGCCGGGTGAAGGGCGGCGGGCTCGTCCGGTTGAAGGCGAGCGTGAAGCTCAGCTTGCGCCCAATATCCTCCTCGCTTTCCCGCACTAGGCCGACGGCCCGCGCAGCCTGCTTGGCGTCGAGCGCGCTCCCCCCCAGCGGAATGAGCGTGAGGTCGGCGCGGATGATGGCGCGCGAGGCAAGGCGGCTGGCAGTGCCTTCCAAGTCGACGAAGACGAACTGCGCTTCCGCGGCCGCGGTGTTGATGAGGTCGCGGATATTGCCCTCCGTGGCCTCGCTCAGGACCTTGATCGAAAGCGCGCTTTTGCCCGTTCGCCAGTCCGTGATCGGCTTGTTGGGGTCGGCGTCGATGATCGTGACCGATCCGCCCTGCTGCGCCAGGGTTGAGGCTATGGCGAGAATGGTTGTCGATTTTCCCGCCCCGCCTTTGGGATTGGCTGCGCATATTACCGGCAAGATCGGCCTCCTTTGCTGCCAGTCATGATTGATAGCAAGAAATCATGAAAGCTTTCTAAATGCAATCAGATAGCATGATTTCGTAATATCAATCTGATTGCGCGTAATAAAGCTATCTTTAATGATATCATGAAAGCTATCAATGTGTCCTTGAAGCTGCTCCATATCTCGGCACGGAAGATTTGACTTATTCCGGTTCGGTGACGACGGACCAAAGATGGTAAGCGCAAGGAGCCCGATCTTGCGGGGCTTCCAGGGCGCACCGCTCATCATTCGCACTCGTTGATCGGGTATGAGCTTCGCGTAGCAAAACCGCAAGTGGCATTGACTCGGGGACTGAGTACCAAAGGGAACAGAAAACCCACATAGGGTTTCGCAGTCGGCTTTTGCTATCCGGTAATGCCGCCCGCGATGTCGCAGCCGAACTCGGCGTCTCTTTAGCGACACTCTATACCTATGTCGATGCGAAGGGAGACTTCGCGAGCGGGCTATTGAACTGCTCGCCCATTGCTCGATAAAGCCCGATGTCGCAGCGTCAGGCCTGACGCCTCCCAAGAGCGGATGAGCGCCGTCGTCGCGTTGGCTGCCACGGACACAGTCTGGTTCAACATCGCAGGCGTGCCACCCGCGCGGTGGAGCTAGCGACGACGGCGGTGATCGCCGCCTTAACCTGCGGCAATGGATGGCTCCTGTTGATCGACATCGGAAAGTCGTTTCTGCGCGAGGAGCCGCGTAACCAGGGCGGCCTACGCCGCGCGGGAGGGAAAGGAATTGATCGAGAAGGGGGGCGACTACCGCGCCGGTTAGAAGTCCCGGCAAGCAGCATGAGGCGAATGCTCCGGTCCATCGTACCGAGGCGCTCCTCGATGCTGCCGGTTTTCTCATCGATTGTGCTGGCAATGCGCTCGGCGGCCTCGCCGGTGACGCGTTCGATCTCGCCGGTGCGGTTGCTGAAGCAGCGCCTGCCGAGGGCCCTTGTTTTTGACCCCATCACGAGTGAAGGTAAGAGATTTGAGTTCTTCTCACCAGCGCGAAATACGGGTTACGGAAAACGCTATGTTCAAGAAGTTGATGGGACCGGCAGCGTTGTTCGCGAATTCAAGGAGACGATAGGCCCGGATGGGGTTACCGATACCAAATGGAATCATGGAGGCCCATAGTGGAAAATTTGAAAGTAGCAATCACTGCAGTGATAGAAGGTGACATAAGTTCCCTCTCAGTAGTTCTGGCCGCTAGTCATCCCGAAATACAGGAGGCAGCTGCGAAACTTCCTCAACTAACAATTTCACGTTCCGCCTTGATAAAAGTGTTGAAGGAGTGGCGCAGCGGTTATTGCGCCGCTGCTGATGTTCAGCAATGGGCGTCCTTTGTGCGCCGCGGCTACGTTGCCCGAGCAACCAGTGGAGCGCTTCATCCGATTGATATTGAGTACGATGCAATCGACGAAGAATTGATCGTAGAAATCATAGGAAGGCTTGATGAAATCGGAGATTTAGTTGATGGAGATATTGACAACAATGAGCGGGAAGAGATGTTAAAGGTTCTGGGGGTGTAGTCCGGCTCGGCGTTGGTGCACGGGTCTGAAGGACGGCGGATTTCGGCATTTGATGACATTGCTGACGCCACCTTTGCGTTGCGGCGAACGGATTTTGAGCGCGCGTAGGCAAGCCTCCGTGCATCAGGTGACGTATGCAACGGGTAATCTCGTCGAGGCAACCGGGTATGCGGCCTATGGCGAGCGCGGTAACGGCGCGATGCAGACACAGAAGGGATACATCGGCGAACGCTTCGATGCGGAGACGGGACTGATGTATCTCAATGCCCGCTACTACGACCCGACCTATGGGCGGTTCATCTCGCCGGACGATTGGGATCCGACGATCGAGGGCGTAGGGACAAACCGATACGCCTACTCAGGCAATGATCCCATCAACAAAAGTGATCCAACAAGCGTTCGGACCAGGGCTTAGCCGTGTAGGTGGCGGCGCGCTTCCCGCTAAGGAAGGGTGGTCAGTCGGCGGGATTTTTTATTGGCCTTCTAGGCGGGTTGGGCTTGAACTCGATTCAAAGCTCGGACGAGGATGAGTCTCGTGGAAGCGGCGTTGGTGGAAATGCCTCTAGCCGATGAGGCTGATTCAATTGGTCGCGGCGGCTACCCGGCTCAGGGTACGGCGGCGCGAAGCAGCGCCCGTCATGAGCGAACTGAAGGCCCAACTCACCGAACTGAGCGACGAGGTGTCGTCGAAATCGGCGCTTTGCAAGGCCGTCACCTACACGCTCAACCACTGGAACGGACTGGCAGCCTTCCTGGCGGATGGCCGGATCGAAGTGGACTCCAATGTGGTCGAGCGTTCGATGAAATCGGTGGCTCTGACGGGGAAGAACTCGTTGTTCGTGGACAGCGAACGCGGTGGCAAGACCTTCGCGGTCCTCGCATCGCTCGTCAACACGGCAAAGCTCAATAGTGTAGACCCCGAAGCCTGGCTTGCCGACGTGCTCGAGCGCATCATCTCCGGCAAGGTGACCGCGAACCGGATGGATACGCTCTTTCCATGGACTTGGAAGGCCGACCGCGAGAGCATTGCAGATCAGGAGCGACGGGCGGCATGACACAGAACAGCCAAGGGGCTACGGCACGACCGAAGCTCGATGACGAGGCGTTCGAGGCGTTTATCAGGGCACGCCGTCCAGTCTCGCCGATCTGGTCGATGAGCGGCCTCGACGGCTACCTCACGGCTCTCATCATCGGCCCGAGGTTTATCGACCCACGTCAGTGGATCCCGGAGCTGACTGGCCCGGATGCCCTGAACCTGCCGATGGAAACGACCGAGCATCGGGCCGTGCAGACCATCGTTGCGGAATACAACCGGATATCGGCGAGCCTAGCCGAAACGCCGAAAGACCATCGGCCCAAGTTCACCAGGATCGATGATCAAACCTTTGCTTCCTTCGATTGGGACCTCTGCTTTCTGTTGGGAACAAGATACGCACCCAAGCTTTGGCAGCCCGTCCTTCGAGGTCATGCCGTCACTGGCGATATCATCGCGCCAATCCGCAAGCTCGGCGAGGCAAAACGGAAAGCGACCCGTCAGGATGACGTTGCCGTCGCCGAAGCGCTCGTCAATATCCGAGCCTATTTTATGCCGAAGCGGGCAAAGCAAAAGTTCTGACCGACACCAGATGCCGTAATGGGCCGGCGTCTCACGATTAGCCAGTTTGGTGGCTGTCCCTCAGAATGATGATGTTTGGAACGAGGTCCGAGCGATCGGCCTCAAGCATCATGCGAGGAACAGCCATGGAGTATTATGCAGGAATCGACGTCTCGCTGAAAGAGAGCAGCGTGTGTGTGGTCGACGCGACGGGCAAGCTGGTTCGGGAGGTCAAGGTAGGCAGCGAGCCAGAATGCCTGGTCGGGTATTTTGATCAACTGGGCTTTCCCGTAGAGCGCATCGGCCTTGAAGCGGGGCCTTTGTCCCAATGGCTGTATGCGGCTCTCGTTGCTGCGGGGCATGATGTGGTTTTGCTGGAAACGCGGCATGTGAAGGCGGCGCTTTCGGCGATGACGGTGAAGACTGACCGCAAGGATGCACGAGGGATCGCGCAACTGCTCCGCATGGGATGGTATCGCCCGGTTCACGCCAAATCGTCGCCGGCCCAGGACACTCGGGCTCTATTGGTCGGCCGCAAGCTTCTGCAATCCAAGCTGCTCGACGTCGAGCTCAGTATTCGGGGCATCCTGCGTGGCTATGGGTTAAAGGTCGGCGAGGTCAGCCGCGGGCGTTTCGAGGCGCGCATCCGCGAACTGATTGCAGGGCATTCGACATTGTCGACAGTGATTGACGCGATGCTGACGGCGCGAGTAGCGCTGTGGAGCGAATTTACGAAGCTGCACCGCGAGATGCTCAGGATCGCCCGCGCCGACAAAGTTTGCAAAAGGCTGATGAGTGCACCAGGCGTCGGTGCCCTGGTTGCGCTGACCTACCGCTCCGCGGTTGATGATCCTGCCCGGTTCGAAAAGTCCAGGACGGTGGGTGCCTACTTCGGTCTGACGCCGAAGAAATATCAATCCGGCGAAACCGATCGCGATGGCGGCGTCAGTAAGGTCGGCGACGCAATGGTGCGAACGGCATTGTTTGAGTCCGCCCACATAATGCTGACGCGGGCGACGCGCTTTTCCAGTCTAAAGCGTTGGGCGCTCGATGTGGCCAGACGTCGCGGGATGAAGCGCGCGAAGGTCGCCCTTGCACGCAAACTCGGTGTCGTTCTTCACCGCATGTGGGTGGATGCAACGGACTTTCGCTGGAGCGCAAGCCCTGTCGCGGCATGAGGAGAGATATGTGATTGATGCAGGCAAGCACAAGGTCTGCATCTGATAAAGTCCCGTCGCTGGGACGCAGGCTTGGCAAGGTCGTGTGTAGTGCTGTGACCGCTTCGGCGAAGCACGCTCCCTAGATTGACCTGTCGGCTTGTTGATCTGATGGCATATTGTGGCAGTCTTCGTGCTGACCACGGACAGAAGCATGACCCCAGCGACGAGATAATCATTCAGAGGGACTTGACGGACAAAGGCCCATTACAGAAGCACTACTTTGGCAGAATTTTAGGACGGCTGGCGTTTTTGGGATTCCCACGGCGCGGATTGCGTGATTCATGGGTGGTCGGCTTTCTGGAGGGCCGGCCATGGACGAGTACTGGAAGTCCGATCTTGAGGGCTGGCTTGCGCCCTTTCTCGCTGCTCTGAGGCACAAGGTGCGGGCGCGGATGTGCCCGGCCTATGTGGCGGGGCTGATCGGCGCCGGTGATCGCAAGAGCATCCAGCCGATGGCGGCCCGTGACGGTGGTGTCGGCTATGACCAGCTTCACCACTTCATCGCCAGCGGTGTTTGGGACGCCGCGCCGCTCGAGAAGGCCTTGCTCGCTGAGGCCGACAGGATGGTCGGCGGCGCCGAGGCTTGGCTGATCGTCGACGACACGGCCCTTCCGAAGAAGGGCGAACGCTCGGTCGGCGTCGCGCCGCAATACGCCTCGGCCCTGGGCAAGAACGCCAACTGCCAGACCCTGGTGTCGCTGACGCTGGCTTCCGGCGAAGTGCCGGTCATGGTGGGGTTGCGGCTGTTCCTGCCCGAGAGCTGGACGAGCGATCCCGCGCGACTGACCCGGGCCGGCGTGCCGGACGATCACGGAGGCTATCGGACCAAGCCCGAGATCGCGCTCGCCGAGATCGATCGGGCGCGCACGGCCGGCCTGCGCTTTGGCTGCGTGCTGGCTGATGCTGGTTATGGCCTCTCCGCGCCCTTCCGGCAGGGTCTGAGCGAGCGTGGCCTTACCTGGGCCGTGGGCGTTGGGGGGCGCCAGAAGGTCTGTGGCCCTCATCTTTCCCGTCGCCGGGCGCGGGCGCCCGCGCAAGAACCATGTGCCCGACGCAAAATCGGTATCGGCGGAGAAGACGCTGGCGACCGCGCCCTGGCGCACGCTGAGTTGGCGACGTGGCACCAAGGGGCCGCTGAAGGCCCGCTTCGCCGCCGTGCGGATCAAGGTGGCCGACGGGCCGCCCCAGAGGATCGGCGACATGGGGCAGCAGCATCTGCCGGGAGAAGAGGCCTGGCTGATCGGCGAACATCGCTTGAATGGAGAGCGCAAATATTACCTCTCGAACCTGCCCGCCGACACCTCGCTCAAGCGCCTGGCCGGCGCGATCAAGGCGCGCTGGATCTGCGAGCAGGCGCATCAGCAGTTGAAGGAGGAACTCGGGCTCGACCACTTCGAGGGACGATCATGGACGGGGCTGCATCGGCACGCGCTCATGACCATGATTGCTTATGCCTTCCTTCAATCTCGGCGCCTCAAGCAGGCGAAGCGGGAAAAAAAGAAGCCAGGGCCCGCCACCCCAGCCCACCCTTCCGGCCATCCGCGCGGCTATCATCGCCGCCCTCGAACGGCCACCATCAACACGATGTCCGCACTGCCGCCGACCACTCTCTTCTAAAATTCTGCCAAAGTAGTGCTTCTGTAATGGGCCTTTGTCCGTCAAGTCCCTCTGAATGATTATCTCGTCGCTGGGGTCATGCTTCTGTCCGTGGTCAGCACGAAGACTGCCACAATATGCCATCAGATCAACAAGCCGACAGGTCAATCTAGGGAGCGTGCTTCGCCGAAGCGGTCACAGCACTACACACGACCTTGCCAAGCCTGCGTCCCAGCGACGGGACTTTATCAGATGCAGACCTTGTGCTTGCCTGCATCAATCACATATCTCTCCTCATGCCGCGACAGGGCTTGCGCTCCAGCGAAAGTCCGTTGCATCCACCCACATGCGGTGAAGAACGACACCGAGTTTGCGTGCAAGGGCGACCTTCGCGCGCTTCATCCCGCGACGTCTGGCCACATCGAGCGCCCAACGCTTTAGACTGGAAAAGCGCGTCGCCCGCGTCAGCATTATGTGGGCGGACTCAAACAATGCCGTTCGCACCATTGCGTCGCCGACCTTACTGACGCCGCCATCGCGATCGGTTTCGCCGGATTGATATTTCTTCGGCGTCAGACCGAAGTAGGCACCCACCGTCCTGGACTTTTCGAACCGGGCAGGATCATCAACCGCGGAGCGGTAGGTCAGCGCAACCAGGGCACCGACGCCTGGTGCACTCATCAGCCTTTTGCAAACTTTGTCGGCGCGGGCGATCCTGAGCATCTCGCGGTGCAGCTTCGTAAATTCGCTCCACAGCGCTACTCGCGCCGTCAGCATCGCGTCAATCACTGTCGACAATGTCGAATGCCCTGCAATCAGTTCGCGGATGCGCGCCTCGAAACGCCCGCGGCTGACCTCGCCGACCTTTAACCCATAGCCACGCAGGATGCCCCGAATACTGAGCTCGACGTCGAGCAGCTTGGATTGCAGAAGCTTGCGGCCGACCAATAGAGCCCGAGTGTCCTGGGCCGGCGACGATTTGGCGTGAACCGGGCGATACCATCCCATGCGGAGCAGTTGCGCGATCCCTCGTGCATCCTTGCGGTCAGTCTTCACCGTCATCGCCGAAAGCGCCGCCTTCACATGCCGCGTTTCCAGCAAAACCACATCATGCCCCGCAGCAACGAGAGCCGCATACAGCCATTGGGACAAAGGCCCCGCTTCAAGGCCGATGCGCTCTACGGGAAAGCCCAGTTGATCAAAATACCCGACCAGGCATTCTGGCTCGCTGCCTACCTTGACCTCCCGAACCAGCTTGCCCGTCGCGTCGACCACACACACGCTGCTCTCTTTCAGCGAGACGTCGATTCCTGCATAATACTCCATGGCTGTTCCTCGCATGATGCTTGAGGCCGATCGCTCGGACCTCGTTCCAAACATCATCATTCTGAGGGACAGCCACCAAACTGGCTAATCGTGAGACGCCGGCCCATTACGGCATCTAGCTCGGCTGTCGGCATCGATCAGGAAGATGTCGTTACCGGCATGGGTGGCCGTGCCGGAGAGAGCGCGGACGAGGGTGGTCTAGCCGGTCCCGCCCTTGGCGATGGCAACGATCATGATGGCTCCTTCATTTTGGAAATAAACTATAGTTGTTTCAGCGCCCCTCTTTACGCAATGCGTTCGTTGCCTATTGTTCGTTCCCCGTTGATGATTGTCGATTGATGATTGACCGCCGACAACGGGCAATGACCAACGGGCAATTGCCAATTGGCCGTTGTTAATGAACAACCACAGCGCGGTTAACTGCCAGTGGTTAATGGGTAATCGGAATTATCAGTGATATCGCTGGCAATGATCGCGCGAACAACGGGCAACTGTTAACGGGACCGGGTGGCGTTGGAGGCGAGTGGTCGTAGCGGGAGCCTGGGCGAGGGAGTTTGTGTGGTGATGATGAACTTGGAATAAATTATAGTTCTGTTTTAGGTGGCAGGATAGTCAAGTTTGTGGTACAAACTCGACGTCGCCCCGCCTCCGGCAGGCCTCCAGCTCGCGCCGGGGGGCGCTCTGGGGTCGCCTCCGGCAACCTGGCAAGCGGAAGGAAAACGATGCGCAGCAAGGTGGTAAGGGTTCGTCTGAGGCCCGAGGAGCGGCAAGCTCTGGCGGACCTTTGCGTCGAAGATCGCACCGCAAGCGATGTCATCCGGTCTCTGTTCCGTGATCAGGTCGGCTTGCCGCTCCCGGTCGGGCCGGCCGAAGCTCTGGCCTTGCGCGGCACCAATGAGGAGCTTCGGCGCATCGGCATCAATCTCAACCAGGCGGTTCACGCGATGAACGAAGGCCGCGTCGGCTACGAACCGCATCTCGATGCGGCCCTGCGTCGGCTCCTCGACGGAATGTTTTGCCTGCGAGCCAACGTCGACCTGATGCTGCGGATCAGCCGCAGGGAGCGGAAGGGAACTGGGCATGGCCTATGACTGGACCGGACTGCTCGTCGAGATCGAGGCCTTTTCCGCCTACCGCGCCTCCTCGCTGATAGAAAGGGACAAGGAACTGCGCCGGCCGCGGGCCACTGGTGTCGCTCCGTCGGCCAGGAAGCCGGGGCTACGCTTCGCTCCAACAGGAATTGCAAAAAAAACGGCGCACTCTGGTCTGTTTGGTTTGGTTGCCTCAAGCGAGCCGACGATCGCATCCATCCTGCAGGCGCTGGTGCCAGCGCAGGAGGACGTCATTGCGCTGGTCGGTTCCCTGGGTGCTGGCCGCTGCGATCGCGAGGAGGAAGAAGAACGTCGGGCGTCTTCCGGCGGAGGAGGGGGCGGCGGTTCTTCCCCGCGCGCGTCGGGCGTCGCTCGGCCGATTGGCCCGCGACAGGCGACAATGGATCGCGCCGCGACAGAAACGGCAAGCCGTGCGGCAATTGCAGCCGGTGCGCAGCCGGTGGTTATCAAGGTAACGTCGACCGTGTCCAGCCGGGCGTCGGCCGCCGGCCTGATGACCTATCTCGGCACGCGCGAAATCGAGAAGGAAAACGGTGAGAAAGGCAAGGTCGACATCCCGATCTATGATCAGGACGGCGTTACCCTTTCCAGCGGGGAGGACCGGGTCGCGCGGCTCGCCGAATGGACTGCCGATTTCCGCGAGGCTTATGCAATCAATGCGGTCGCGACCTTTTCCATCGGCCTTTCCGACGTGGTCGATGATGCGGCCCTTCATGACGCCCTGAACGCTGTCTTCCGCTCGGGACCCTTCCTCTATTCCCGGCATCCGGATGGGCAGGTCTCGGTCTTTGCTGTGACCGATCTGCCGGCGAAGCGCATCGCCGGCGCGCTGAAGGCGCGAGAGAATGGCGAGGGGCCAGCGCGCGCAGTCGAAAATGCGGAGGCCGAGTTTGAGCGCCGGTTGACCGATGCCGGCGTCTCGGCCGAGGTCCGCATTCTCGGCACTGCCGCGTCGGAGAAGTCCGGCCGCTACTTCCTCGAAAAGTTCCTGCGTGCTGAGAAGTCCGTCACCAACAGGGAAGGTGATCCGGTCAAGCGCGGTTCCAGCGTCAAGGAGATGGCCGACGGCATCTGGCGGGCCTGGTCCTCGCATATTCGCACCGTCGAGCCGCGCAATGCTTTCCATGTCGTCTTCTCCGCGCGCGCCGGGACCGATCCTGAAGCGATGACGCGTGCCGTTCGGGATTTCCTAGGCGAGCAGGTCGCCGGTCATCGCTGGATCACGGCGCATCATCCGGAAACCGATCATGTCCATGTCCATGCGATGATCTCGGCGCGCGACGATGTCGGCAAGGCGCTGCGGTTCACCAAACCGGAGCTGTACGAATGGCGCGAGCGCTTTGCGGCAAAGGCGCGCGAGCAGGGCATCGCTATGGTTGCCACCCGCCGCGCCGACGTCGCGGCCACCCGGCCTTATAGCCAGGCGCAGGCCGGCGCCTATGAGCGCGGCCGACAAGACCCTTGCTATCTCAAGACGCCTCACGTCACCGGGCGCGTCGAGCGCAAGAGGGCCGGTGTCGTCGACCGTGCCTCGCTGACCAACGGCAATCTGGCCTTTGGTCCGAAATGGCAGGCGACCGCGAGCGCCCTGAAGCGGGCCGGCGCGGAGCCATCGGTGATTGCGGCAGCCGACCGGTTTGCAGCCGCTGCAACCACCGGCAAGAACGAGCAGGCGGCGGAACTGGGACAGTTGGTCGCGACGATCCATCGGGAGAAAGAAAAGAAGATAGCCCTTTCACTTGAACAGTTCGACGAGCTCGTCTCGAGGGCGAACAACTCCATCGATCACCTGGAGACGATGGTCGACAGCAGCGCAGAGCGCCAGGCTGTCGAGAAGATGCGCAAGGAGATCTCCGTCCTCTTTGCCGAACAACGCCGGGACATCCAGATGCAGCAGATGCGATCGGTCAACGACACAGCGGGGAGAGGGGAAGCGCCGCCGGCTGCTCGTGCTGACGAAACTCTCGCCCAGGACGGACCAGTACCGCAAACAGTTGATCCTGCGATTGCCATCCAGCAGCAGGCGATTGCCGCCGGCCGGGCTGCGCGTGCGGCGCGGGAAAATGCCGATACGTCGAAGGCTGCCCAGGCCGAGCAGCGCCGGCAAGTCCTTCGGCAGGCGGAGCAGGAGCGCCAGCGCGGCATTGACCGCGACGGGGCGGAGCGATAGGCGAGCGGGGATCATCATGCGCGCGGCTAGGCCGTCCTGCGTTCAAGCGTTTCCAGATGCTTGAGGCAAGCCTCCTTAACCAGATCCAGCAGGAGGGCTGTCCGTTCCACGAGCCATTTGAGCGCTTCGGTGCTGATCTCAAAATGCTTGGAATAGCGGGCCTTCACATAGGCTTCGTTGAGCGTGTTGAACCAGGCGCGCTCGCGATGTTGGTCGCGCGGAAAGGCTTGGGCCAACTGTCGATCCTGCTCCTCGGCCAGGGAGCGGAGGAACTTGATGTTGTGAGACGGTGGTGCGTAGTTAGTCAGTGTGAGGAGGACGCAGGAATAGGCCTGTTCGAGCGCTTGATGCATCTGAAATGCAGCTTCCTTGAGCCGGCCTTTACTAGTCGCATACCTTGAAGTATCGAGAAATCCGGCCGCGCCAATGAACCGGTCCTCGAAATGTTCACGAGCGACCCGCAACCGCTCTTCGGGTGATAGCGGCTTCGGCTCGGCCAGCGGCTCGTCATCAAGCTCGTAAAGGACGACACCTTCTTTGCGGATGTCGCAGAAGAAGTACTGCCCTTCTTTCAAGTACTTATTCACCTCGCGCCTGGAGTGGACGATGAAGCTGACTGGTGTTTTGATCGTCGCTTCGCGGACCAGGCGGTCTGCCGCCTTATGCCAATATTCGGCAAAGTCGCAGAGCTTGCTGTTGTTGACGATGATCAGGAGATCGAAATCTGAACGATAACCCTTCATGGTGAAGGGCTCATCCACCCAGCCGCCCTTGGCGTAGGAGCCGAACAGGATGACCTTGAGAATGCGCCCGCGCTTCTTGAAGTCCGCCGTTCCCTCCTTCAGCGCGTCCTCGAATTCCTCATGCAGGATCTCGAGGACGCGTGCCAACTCTCGTTGTTTTTGGGGTGGCATGTGATCGAGTGAGGTCTTCATCGGAAAGGCGTAATCCAAGATCGTTTCTAAAAGGGCTAAAATACAGTCAGTGGTGCTTCGAGATTCTACAAGAGGTCACCGCAACAGCAATCATCGTTTTACCGGAAAGCTGAGTCCGTATTGCCAATCGAGATCTGCTCTGGAGATCCGATGATCGTAGGCCTGGCAGGCTGCGGTCACTTACCGTCCGCGTGCGTCGGCAGGCCGGCGTTCGTCGGAAGAGGGGAAGCTGGCGCTGCGGTGATGGCGGTGAAGAAGCAATCAGCCGCCAGTGCCCGGAACGCGCGCGCCTTTTACGTGGTATACCTCAACTCTTTTTAATGTGCGTCCTTATTCCGGAACCGGTTCTCACTTCTGATAGATACGCTTGGCGCGCGTTGTTGGTTGGGTGGCCGTTCGCTTCAAGGCGGACCTGCGTCTCCGCCGTGCTCCATCGCAACAGCTTGAAGGCGTCGTCGGATAGGCACGCCGAAGCAACGTCCGCCAGTCGGTGACGAGTTTCATGAATATTAGGTCCGGAAAAGAGGAGGGCGGAAAGGCCGACGGCTGCGCTTGTCTTCGGTTACGCATAGGCATATACAAGAAGCATATACAAAGGAGGCAGACGCCATGCGCGCACTATCGTCCGCACCGAAGCCGAAAGAGGCAAAGCTGTTCCGCAACAATCGCAGCCAGGCGGTGCGCATCCCCGTCGAATTCGAGATGCCGGGGGACCGCGTCCTGATCCACCGCGAGGGTAACAGGCTCATCATTGAGCCCGTCAGCCGGCCGGCGATGCTCGCCGAACTGCTGGCGCAGTGGAGAAAGGAAAGCGGCCTGGGTCCAGACGATCAGTTTCCGGATGTCGAAGACATACCTGCCAGACCGGAGGATATCCTTTGAGCGCCTACATGCTCGACACGAACATCATCAGCGATCTCGTCCGCAACCCGGACGGTGCGCCCGCGCGCAGGATCGAGCGCGCGGGGCAACGGAATATCTGCACCAGCGTCATCGTCGCCGCGGAACTTCGCTATGGTTGCGCAAAGAAGGGGTCCTCGAAGCTCCTCGTCCGGGTCAAGAGCTTGCTTGAGACGATCCCCATCCTACCGCTGGACGTTCCCTCCGACGCCAAATATGGCGGCATCCGTGCCGAGCTGGAGGCGGCAGGCCTGATCATCGGGCAAAATGACCTGCTCGTCGCCGCTCACGCTTATGCCCTTGGCCTGACGCTCGTCACGGACAACACTCGCGAGTTCAGCCGCATCCGCGGGCTGAAGGTGGAAAACTGGCTGGAAGGGGCGGATTAGGAAAGATAATCGGTCGAAACCGCACCGCAGGCTGCATTCAGAAAACGACCGATAAGCTTGCCTTATCACGCGTTTTGACAGCACCTATATCCCATGGTAGAAATCGCCAAAATGGTAGAACTTTGGAGTCTCCCATGTCCCTCAATATCAAAAATCCGGCCACTGTGGCGCTTGTCGACGAACTCGCCCGGCGCCAGGGCATTAGTAAGACCGCAGCCGTCCATCAGGCGCTCAGCGAACGCCTGCACCGTATGGGCTACAGTGCGACAGCGCAGGAGCGATTGCTCGGCGAACTGCGTGCTATTCGCGAACGCGTGGCACGCTTACCCGAGCTCGACAGCCGCTGCGATGAAGACATCATCGGCTATGACGAGAATGGTATCCCGAACTGATGGTGATCGACACCTCTGCCATCGTCGCAATCCTGCGTAATGAACCCGAAGCTGTGAGGCTTGAAAAGGTACTTGTCGCCGACCCGATCCGCTTGGTGCCGGCGACCTGCGTGCTCGAGGCACGCATGGTTCTGGTAAGCCGACGCGGCGAACATGCTTTAGCCGAGGTCGATCTGTGGCTCTCCAAAATCGGGGCGGACCTCATTCCTGTCGATGCCGAGCTAATTGATGTGGCAACCCAAGCCTGGCTTGCTTATGGCAAGGGCCGCCACCCAGCATCACTGAATTTTGCGGATTGTCTTTCGTATGCTCTAGCGAAACGCGCAGGCGAGCCTTTGCTGTTCATCGGCAACGACTTTGTGCAAACCGATATTGAGGCGGCCCGATAATGGCTGGTGAGATTATTCATGAAGAGAACTTGCCCGAAGTCCCTCTCTCCCTGTCTGTTGAGATGTGGCATAGCGCCGGTGCGGAAGGGGGCCCATCTCTCCAAGGACACCGATCCCGTTTGAGAGCAAGGGTCTCCTCCGCCTGGTCATCAACCTGACCAGTTGCTTGGGCCCACCATGAGCCGCACGACATGGACGGAAGCTCTACTATGCCACAGAATCATCGTTGGCCTGCGATCTTTCCCGAGCCTTAATCGACATCTGTATCAACGTCGGACGAACAACGTGGAGGATCGAGAACACCAAGTCCAGCTTTACGGAATGGATCGAGCCGCTCGACACCTTCGCTCTCGTCCAAAGGTCCGGAATTTGTTATCGTTCGTGATGCAATAGAAAATGACGCAATGTCGCTCGTTTTCACCGGTGGACAGCCTCCTTCCGGCGTCCGAGGGCTTCAGGCCCTTGCGGCTTCCCGGAAAAAATCCTCTGCGCCTCGTGATGTTCAGGGTTCGTTCGAGCTTAGCGCAGAATTTTGAACAGACCTTGTTCCGCCCCCTATCTTCGCCGTCGAGACGAGCCGTTATCTGTCGGCGGACATACATGCCAAAATGAAAAGGACGGGGAACTGTCCCCCGCCCGAGTTGGTTGGCCGCTTGATTGCGCCATATTGCTGCCGGAGACAACACGTCGGCCGTCGCCGCGACAACTCGTTAAAGGATGAAATCCCCCTCCACAAGTGTGAACTTTCCATCCAGCTTGACGACGAAGTCAGCCTTTTTGTCGCCGTCAATGTCGCCGGAGATAAAGGTTTCCTTGCCTTTCACCTGATAATTCAATTCCGCGCCATTTCCCGAGAACTTTGCCTTCCCTATGAAATCGAAATCGGCAACTTTTGACACATCGATGCGGTCGCCGTCTTTGCGATTGAAATCTTCGATGACGTCGGTCTTCGATGTAGTCGAGTGCTTGCTGGAAAGGAAGACGAACACATCGGCGCCGTCGCCACCGCGTATCCAGTTCTCTCCCGATCCCGCCACCAGCCGGTCGTCACCGCCACGACCATCGACATAGCCGTCGGCCTTACCCATCGTAAAGTCGTCGGCGAAGTCCGAACCTTGGAGGTTCTCGATACTTTTGGCCGTCTCGACGTTCCCGAAACCGTCATTGAGGATGTTGTTGGTTGATTTGCGCAAGTCAACGGTCGCACCCTTCTGGCCAAGATCCTCCCACCAATGGAAATTGATCGTATCGGAACCCTTGCCGCCGTCGAAGGTGTCCTTGCCGCTAAGCCCCCGGAACTGATTGTCTTTCGCATCGCCCTTGAATTTGTCATTGAAGAAGGTACCGAAAACGGCTTCGATATTCTTGACCGTATCGATGTTGCCGAAACCGTCTTTGATCTTGCCCTTTTGCAAGTCGACAACGATTCCCTTCTTGCCGTCAAACCGCTGGTCGCGATCATAACGGAGTTCGTCGAAACCCGCCCCGCCATCGATCGTGTCCTTGCCGGCCAACCCCATGAAGCTTTCATCCTTGGCGCTGCCGATGATTGTGTCGGCGAAACGAGAGCCACGATAATCCTCGAAGTTCTTGATCGTATCCGTATCGCCTCGCCCGTCCTTGACGGTACCCTTGGCGACGTCTAGCACGATACCTTTCTTGGCATCGATGTCGTCCCATTCGTAACTCAGGGTATCCCAACCCTTGCCGCCGTCCATGAAATCCTTGCCAGGCGAACCGCTGAAGAAATCGTCTCCGCCGTTGCCGAACATGCGGTCATCGCCGGCATTGTCACCGATGATGATATCTTCATGGTTGCCGAGCCCCTTGATGACATCGTCTCCTGCCGTCAGGTCCGACAGGAAGCCATAAAAATCCTTGTCCCCCAGGATTTTGGCGAAGAGCTCCTTCGCTTCGAAATCCCCCTTGGTGAAGGTCAGGTACTTGCTGCCGGAGCCTGCGATGAAGTCGGCCCCCGTCACCGTGCCCTTGGTCGCAAGGCTATCCTTGAAGGCCATTCCGGTGCCTGTCAGTACGATCTGGTCGCCGTCGCCGTCACGGAAAACAGCTTTGGTCGCCGTCTTCGAAACCAGCTTGAGCGTCTTCATGTCGTAAAAATCCTCCAGGTATCCCCAATCCTTGAGGGCTTTACCGAATGTGATGTTGGCCATGTGCGTCCTCCTGCCGATAAATTGGTTTGATCGTCGCTATTGACCGGCCTTGAGGGCGGCGACGGCCGTCGTCACGACGTCGCCTTTGCGCAGCAGCTTTATCTCTCCGTCCCAATAGCCGGTCTTCTTGTCCTTCTGGCCGCTCCAGAGCGCGAGATGGCGCTTGCCGTGCCGGAACCATGTCCAGCAGTCTGTGTGGTTGCCCGTCTTCCCGCTCCTGATTTCATTCCAGGTGACATTCATACAGGCCTGATTGTCAGTGATAGTCCAACGTCCTTCGGCCCAAACGGTCTTGTCCTTCTTGAAGAGAAAGACACTGCCATCCGGAGCAAAATAGGCCCGCGTCTCAGACCAGTTCGATGACTTGCCCGAATAAATCGCTTTCACCTCGGTGGGCTTTAAGGCGACCGCTTCTTTGGGAAGGCTCTCTGCCCTTGCGGAAAGGGTAAAGCTCAGTGCCAAAAGAACACTGGTAACCACAAGAGGTGCCGCTCCAATCATTAATCTGTTCCTCCGCCTGTTGAAGACAGCATCGAACAAACCGTGGTCGCGCCGCGACCCCCAAATGGGGGTTGCAGAGTATTTTTTGTTCACCTTAAATGTGAGTAAACTACCGATGATGCGCTGGATTGCCTGCCGTTGGAGAGGGGAAATTGCGAGGCGCTTTTGATGAGCAAAAAATACTCGGGATTGCGACAGAGGTCGCGGAAGCGCTCGAACTTGCGGCGGTCGGGGCGGAACCGTGGGAACTCGCACTCCGTCTTCTTAATGCCGAGTTTCCAAACGCTTACTTTGCGTTAGTCAATCAGGATTTTCTGCAGAATAAAATAAACAATGCTTTATCGTACAATATTGATCCTAACCTTATTGCAAGCTACGGCGAATATTATGCCTTTATAAATCCCTACCAAAAGCATTGGATGGCGACCAAGAGTGGAGGTATTCTTTCATCGGAAGCGATTTATCCTGTAAGAAACATAAACAGGACAGAATTTTATAACGATTGGCTTTTTCGAGCTGAGCGTTGCACCGCAGGCATAGGGCTGAAGATTGACGCTACGCCAACGGATACGGTCTATCTGCCCATGCATACGCCGGAAGATAATATAGAGCGATACGCTGCAGCCTGCACCGAGATTCTCACCCGGCTTCGCAGTCCGCTTGAGCGCGCAATCCGAATATCCAGCTACTTGCAAAAGTCTGGTGATGCTGCCGCTGCCCGCGCTGCTCTCGTGGACCATGATCAAGGACCTGCTATCGTTGTTGATCGGTCCATGCGCGTCATTGAGACAAATGCTGCGGCTATAGATTTCCTGCGCAAGGATACATTTGTCGTGATACGCAGCGGGCAACTATTCTTTCGCGAAAAAGCGCTTGCCGAGCGGACCGCAGAACAGGTCAAAAAGCTTGCTTCGTCTCCACTGTCGCAAGCGGCTCGCTTCGGATGGAATGACGATACCGGCAAGTGGCTGCTATCGCTGACTCGACTACCCACTGATCCCGTCCAGCGGCTTCTGGCTCCACAAACGCAGATCTTGCTACGATTGACCGATTTAAGACCCCGCCCATTTCTCGACGACTTGACGGAGTTCACTCGACTTTTCCATCTGACACCAGCCGAAACGCGACTCGCAGCCGCCCTCGGCAACGGGCTCCCGTTGCCAGACGCGGCAATCAGCGTCGGCATTACCTTCGAGACGGCAAGACATCGGCTGAAACGGATCTTTCAGAAAACGGGAACAAGCAAGCAATCGGAACTTTGCGTAATGCTTACCCATTTCCATTATGGGTGAGTTATGCTCTCACCTCGCCACGTCGATCGCAAGGCTCTCCTGAGACGGGACGTGGCACGAGCGGTCGAAGAACTCTGGTCCGTCGTTAATTCCTATGCGCCGCTTACGACACGGGCGGTTCGTCGGCTGCCCCGGATGTTCCATGGCGGGTTGATTTTCCGGATAAGGCCGTCCTCGATACCGGCGATGGCGTCGACCGGAAGCCCGTTCCAGAACATTGCCGGTGGCGCAGGCAAAAGATAGACGTCCACGGCATCCCCCCGCGCAAGGCTGGCGAGTATTTCGCTTCGAATCCGCATGGCGGTTTTCATTTTCTTGCTGATTTCGTAGTGGCGGAGACGCCTGTGCAGCCCACGTTGCGCAGAACCGACGTAGGCAATCACCCCGTTCACGGCGTAGACGTAAACACCCGGCTTGCGATCCACATCGAAGCCGCGCGCAAGGGACGCCCCGTCGGGCGTTTCCCAGCGTCCGGCCGGGCGAAAGCCAGCCGCCATCAAATGCGCGATGGAAACGTTCGTTTCGCTCATCGTGTCGTCATCGGGTGAAATTGCTTGATGCAGCATGAATTCGCTTCGCTATTTCATTGATTCAATTGCACCATGGGCGCGGTGTCGGCGGGCATCGTTCGCCGGAGCAAGTGAACGGCACGGCCAGTCCTTCCGCGACGAGGATTTGTCCGGCATCGCGGCCATCCACGGTCAACCGGCCACACGAACGCCCATGGTTGCATTTGCTCGTACCTTCGGTTCCGGGCGGACATGCGCACGCCACTTGCGTAACGCCGGTCCTTGAAGCCGTGACGAGCTGCTGGAGGCGTGCCGACGCGCGAGCGCTCAACTCCGCCTCCCTCTCGCATGCGGCACGGTCGCCGCTTTCCGGGGTATTGAACCCGACCAGCCGCATCCGCGAGCCATCGGAAAGCCTCAGCGTGTCGCCATCGATGACGGAGAATGAGCGATGCGTGCCCTGCGCCTTGGTGGTCGTGCCGGTCCGGGTGGTTGCGACGGCCTCGGTGCTCCAGCTCGTCCACGGAAACCCTTGGCTGATAATGAGGAGGCCCCCGATAAATGCCATGACGGCGGCGAAGGCGGCAAAGTCGCGGAGGAAGTGGCGCACGAACCAACGGGCTTCACGCGCCATCCAGCCGGGCCGTTGGTACGTTCCGCCGGAGGCAGGCATGCGCACGACCCGCGTGGCTTGCGTTATCCGGCGAAGCGTGGAGAGTTGCTTGTCGCTCAAGCGGGTACGGCTGCCGAAACGCACCAACTTCGCCAGCATGTCCTCAAGGAACCGGCGCTGCCATGCGGTCGGTTGCCCGAACACAAGGACATGCTCAATCCTCTCGCGCAGAAATTCGTACTCCTGTTGCTCCAGCATCATCCCCATCCCTTGGCCCTGTTGGCGCGGATGGTATGCCAGCCGCCCTAACGTGCGGTTGCATCGATATGGACAATTTTAGATGGCAGGCCGGAAAGGGGGTTGGTAGCCCTACGGAGAGGAAGACATGTCCCAACGCCAGCCTCAAGGCTGCCTTCGGCCCCGCTGCGCGGCTTGCGACCTTGACCCTGCCGCCGGGGCATGTCGAGGGCTTGGGAGGGGCAAATGGAAAGATATCGGCGTTCCGCCGCTACTTCCTACGGTAATAGGCGGTCCACGCCAGCCGGATATCGGCAAAGGACCATTCGCGGCGGCGGCCATAGGCTGGACTGGGGCGGGTGAAGCAGTCGGCAAGGCCGGATTCCCGCTGGAACTTCAATGAAACGCCCTGGCACCAACAGCTCTTCCTGACGGACGAGCAGACGACTGAAGCCCAAGGGACACGCATTATCGGTCATTCCAGTCTTTATAGAGAAGTGACGCAAATCATTGACGAAAGCAGCGAATTTCGTGCTCCGGAGGTCGCTGCTCCGCCGCTCAGCACGCCGCCGGCGTGCGTGGCGATCTTCTCGAGGCAGAGCGCGGCCAGCTTTTTGCCGGTCATGCGCTGCGCGCCGGCCTTCCTCTTCGGCCGAGACCACGAAGAATCGCACAATTCCTAGCTTTCAAGCCGTCTCAGATAAACAGAGATCCATGAGATGCGGCTGGTTGAGGAGCGCGAGAATCCAAGGTCCCGAGGTCTGGAATTTCGACATCTTTCACGTTAGGTAGATTATATATGAAAAGGAACCTGGATACCTATGATGGCGCTTAGTATCAAAGATCCGGAGACAGAGAAACTCGCACGCGCACTCGCTGCGCGAACCGGCGAGACCATTACCATCGCAACGCGGCGTGCGCTCGAGGAGCGCCTCAAACGGACCGGGTTGCAAGCGAAGAAAGCAGCCTTGATCGAGGACATGGAAGCAATGCAGCGCCGCTTGAGCGCCCTGCCTGTTCTTGATCACCGAAGCCCCGATGACATCATCGGCTACGACGAAAATGGGCTCCCAAGCTGATGGTGATCGATACCTCTGCACTCGTGGCAATCTTCTTTAATGAACCGGATGCTGCGTCCTATCGGAGTCGCATCGCAGACGACTCCATTCGACTGATTTCGGCTGCGACCCTCCTCGAAGCCGCGATGATGCTAGAGGGACGCTTTGGCGAGGCGGGCGGAGCCGAGCTCGATCTTTGGCTGCATAAGACCGAGATCGAGGTCGTGGCAGTAACGGCAGAGCATTCCGATCAAGCTCGCAGGGCCTGGCGCCGCTATGGTAAGGGCCGTCATCCCGCAAACTTGAACTATGGGGACTGCTTCTCCTATGCGCTGGCGATCTTGTCGGGCGAGCCACTGCTCTACAAGGGCAACGATTTCAAACAAACCGATATCGAGGCGGCATGACCCGTCACAGTGAAATCGCTGCGGAGGAGGATCTGTCGGCGCTCGCGTCTCCTCCTCCCATGCCCGCACACGCGTTATCGCTTGTTATTCTCCTTATATAGAAAATGCATTTTTGCCGTCCTGATCCCGCCAATCAGTGCAAAACAGTCTCCTCGATGATGGGCGGAGTGTTGGAAAACACTTGGCTGCGACCCGAATGTCTGTTACCAAATGCCATCAATGCAATCATTGATTACAGTGATTGCAGATAGAAAGGGCAAGCCATGGCAAGTATGACGATCAGGAATCTGGATGATAGTCTGAAGCAGCGTCTGCGCCTGCGGGCAGCCTCGCATGGTCGATCCATGGAAGATGAGGTTCGCGACATTCTCAAGATCGCCCTGTCGGCTGAGCAAGGCCGGCCAAGAAACCTTGCGCAGTCAATCCGAAACCGGATGGCGTCGCTCGATGGCGTGGACCTCGACATACCCGCGCGCGAACCCATCCGTGATGTGCCAGGATTCGAGTCGTGATCATTCTCGATACGAACGTCTTGTCCGAAATGCTCACTCCGTCGCCGTCCCCCGCAGTTGAAAGCTGGCTTGCGGTGCAGCCGCCCACTTCGATCTTCATCACCACCGTGACAAAGGCAGAATTGCTTTACGGATTGGCGATTCTACCCGAAGGGAGACGAAAGTCGGCTCTGCGCACAGCGATCAAGTCAATCTTTTCGGAGGAATTTTCGGGGCGGATTCTTCCGTTCGACGACGATGCGTCGGAGCATTACGCGAATATCGCGTCCCATCGTCGCTCGATCGGCAAACCTATTAGCCAGTTCGACGCTCAGATAGCGGCTATCGCTGCGTCTCGCGGCGCCAAGCTATCAACCCGCAATGTCAGCGACTTCGAAGAGACGGGCGTCGACATCGTCAATCCATGGGCGACGAGGCTCTCGCGCTGAAGTAATGGAAATGAACCCAGTTGGCGAAGATCATAGGCATGATGGCCTCAACGGATCGTGATTGACCTGTCATGCCGGTTCCTCGCCAGCAATCTTAGGGAGCATTTCCGGCTGCGGGTGGATGTATCCTTGGGGGATGATGGTGAGCGTCGAGCAAGGTCGTTGGATTATTAGGAATCTCTGTAGTTGGTCATTCGGTTTGGAGAAACGGACGATGGCGGACATAGAGATTGACAAGCGTCAGAACGAGGCTGCGGTCGTGCGGCTGACCCTCATGACGGCAGCCGGGCTGATGCTTCTGTCCTCGATGGGATTGCTCGTGATCTTGTGGATGAGTGCCGTTGGAGCCGCCCGAAACCAGTCCGGAGCCCCCGCCGAGAGTTCGGCCCGCCTCTAGGCTCAAGGCCCGCTCAAGCCTGGGCGATTATTCAGCGTCTGCTCATTTATGAGGGCTGCAATGGCGCAATCTTGGCAAAACACCATCACGATCGAACTGAATGGACAAGCGCACGCCTATACGCGGATACAATCGACCGAGGAGGCTGCGCATTACCTGCTCGACCACTGGCCAGGACGAAGAACACCCGCTTATTGCGCAGCGATCCGCTCCTGCACGAAAGCCCTGAAGGGCGAGATGAGTGACGCCGCCGCCTACCTTCTCTTCATTACGGCCGTACAAGAGGCGCAGGTGGCGCTGGTGATGGGGCGACGCCTCATCAATGCCGATCCCTTCGAGCAGGACATGCAGCAGGTCCTGGCCGAAAGCGTTCTGGAGGATCTACACGCGACGCCCTTTAATAACTCTCATCTTTAAAGAACTTTCGCGGGAGGAAGTCGGACTAAGGTTGCATTTTATGGGTCTGTAGCCGGTACGATGATCCGCAAGGCCGCGCCTGCTGGCGCCGATTCTAGTGATTAGCTATCAGAAGGGCACTCCGGGATTCGGGAAAACAGGACAACCGCACCGCTTGAATGGTTCTGGTCGTAATGGAAGCCGCGCGTGTGGAAGGATTGAAATATGTCTCGCATGCCAGATGGGCCCACGACGCGCTGGTGTAGCTCCAGATAGACATTTCGCACACCCTTAAGATCGCTGAGGGAAAATAGCGCTTGCTCGCCGCCTTCGATGTCGCAGACGATTACGTTCGGGCGCACTGTTCTAATAGCCTCGTCGAAACTCGCCACCGGGACTGAGCAGGTGCGAACGGTACCTGGTGTCTTGCGTAACGAAGAAGCCCAGAAATCACGGTGGATGTGGAAGTCGACCGCTCCAGCCCCTTGGCTGCCGAGAACTGCGTTGTGCAGCTCGAAACGTTGGTTGCCTAACCCATTGTCGGCGAGCGTGCGCTGAATTTTCGGGATGAGTAATGGGTTGGCCTCGAAGGATACGACCCGTCCGATCGCCGGGTTTTTGAGCATCATCGCCGTCATGAAGCCGATACCGGCGCCGATCTCGAGTACGACATCACCTGGTTGAAGAATCCTCCCGATCTTGCGGGCTTCCGGAGCCTCGTACTGGCCTGCCCGGATGGTATCCATCATCTTGGCAGACATAAACTCAGGATCGATCCGTAGCCTGATACCGAAATGCTCTACAAAATCCACCACGAACCGCATCCATTCCTATTGGCAACTCGGCACTTAGCAGGGAGTATAATGTCTTCGAACGCAAGCAGC